>NC_008347.1:900000-1182500 GCF_000014745.1 Maricaulis maris MCS10
CCGGCATTGGCGCGGTGATGTTCACCGCCAAGGTCGAGCCCAACTCCACCGCCGTCGTCTTCGGTCTGGGCGGGATCGGCCTCAATGTGATCCAGGGCCTCAAGCTGATCGGCGCACGACAGATTGTCGGCGTCGACACCAATCCTGCCAAGCAGGACATCGCCCGCCAGTTCGGGATGACCGATTTCGTCAATCCGAAGGACCATAAGGACCTGGTCGGCCATCTCGTCGAGCTGACCTGCGGCGGCGCGGATTATTCGTTCGAATGCATCGGCAATGTCGAGGTCATGCGGGCGGCGCTGGAATGCTGCCACAAGGGCTGGGGCGAGAGCATCATCATCGGCGTCGCCCCCGCCGGCGCCGAAATCCAGACCCGCCCCTTCCAGCTCGTCACCGGCCGCGTCTGGCGCGGCTCCGCCTTCGGCGGCGCCAGGGGCCGCACCGATGTGCCCAAGATCGTCGACATGTACATGGAAGGCCGCATCGATATCGACAGCCTGATCACCCACAAACTCAAGCTGGACGACATCAACAAGGGCTTTGATTTGATGCACGCCGGGGAGAGTATTCGGGCTGTGGTGGAGTATTAGGGGTGCGCTTCCGATGGCTTGTCGGCATTGGTCTGGTCCTGGTGCTCGCCGGTGCCTTGATGTGGGGCAACAGCATATTGTTGATGTTTGCGTCCATGGATCGGGAGCCGACGCCCGCTTTGTTCGCGAGCGCGGAAACTCTTTCCGCTGAGCACGTGGAAGCCGTTATTGCGGCGCGTTATCCCATCGGGCTGGAACGCGCCGATCTCGTGGCGCGACTTGAGGCGGACGGTTTTTCAATCGCGGCTCCCGGACGAGCAAATATGGTTTGGGACTCCGGGGTCTGCTTGACCATGATTGCGGTGGACTGGATCGAGGCAGAGGGGCGGCTCACCGAAATCGGCTCCCGGCTGGATTGGGGATGTCCGTGATCTGCCATTCGCGCCCCCGGCCCACACCCCACCATAAACCGCTTGCCGGGAGTTCGCCGTCTCCGCTTGTTCAGGTCAAGGGGTATACCCGCTTCGCGGCCCCTCGGGCCCTTGACCTGAACAAGCGGAGACGGCCCGCTGGCTGACAAGCGATTTATGGACAGCTCTGTGCGCGCGTGGCGCAAAGGCACAGAAAGCCAAGCGTGGGACAGCACCCACACCCTTGTCATCCCCGCTGAATGTCCGGCGAAGGCCGGACGCAAGGCGGGGACCTAACTCTTTGCAACAACATGGGTCCCTGACTTTCGCCCGGCCTTCGCCGGGCGTCCATCAGGGATGACAACATGTTTGTGTTGAGGGAAAGCGCCCCGGCGCACTAAGGCAAGCGCGCACGGCACCAAACCCTTGTCATCCCCGCTGAATGTCCGGCGAAGGCCGGACGCAAGGCGGGGACCCAACTGCATGCAATCATATAGGTCCCTGACTTTCGCCCGGCCTTCGCCGGGCGTCCATCAGGGATGACGAACGTATTGCGGACAGCGCTTTGCGTCCCGTAGCGCGGCGGGTCACGGGGCTCCCTTCCGCACGCCCCATCAAAATGATATCATCCTGCTATCAGGAGGTGCCGATGGGCCAGGTGATCATTCGCAATCTCGACGACGCGGTTGTTACGAGTCTGAAGCGGTTGGCAGCCAAGGATGGCAAATCGCTGGAACAATTCCTGCGTGACGTGCTCGCGGACGCGTCCCGCCGCGACCGGGAAGGTTTCTTCGAGTTCGCCAAGGGCATGCGCGAAAGGGGGACACCGTCTGATCTCGATCCGACCGATCTCATTCGCAAGGACAGGGATGAGGGGCATTGAGGCCCGTCATTGTCGACGCCTCGGTCGCTGTTAAGCTCTTCCTGCCGGTTCCCGGGTATGAAAAGGCGATCGCCGCAGCCCACATGTTTGAGCTGCAGGCGCCGCGCCTCATTTTCGCTGAAACGGGCAATGCGCTCTGGCAATATGTCCGCCACAAGCAGACCACGGTCGAAGATGCCTCGACGGCCTTGCTCAAGCTCGCCGGTCTTGTGGCGCAGCCCGACGAAACGGGCCTGGCGGCGTTGGCCGTGGAAATGGCCTGCGAACTGGACCACCCGGTCTATGACTGTACCTATCTCGCCCTCGCCAATCGGAATCATCGCCCGATACTGTCTGCCGACAAATGCATGCTGTCTCTCGCCCGCGACCGTCTTGGCCTTGAAACCATTCCGCTCGACAGCATAAACCCGGAGCCATCCTCGTGACCCTGACCCCTATCTCAAGCTGGGCCTCTTTCGGCGGCACCTTGTCCGTCCATGATCATGACAGCGAGGCCTGCAATGGGCCGATGCGTTTTGCGGTCTACACCCCGCCCCAGGCCAGGACCGGGCCGGTGCCGGTGGTCTGGTATCTCTCTGGTCTGACCTGCAACTGGTCCAATGTGATGGAGAAGTCCGGCCTGCAACGCGTCGCCAGTGAGCTCGGGCTGATGGTGGTGGCGCCGGACACCTCGCCGCGCGGCCAGGATGTTGCCGATGATGAGGGCTATGATCTGGGGCAGGGCGCGGGCTTTTATCTCGACGCGACCGAAGCGCCCTGGGCGCCGCATTTTTCAATGGAAACCTATGTCACCCAAGAGCTTCCGGCCCTGGTCGCTGCCCATTTCCCCGCCGACATGACGCGTCAGGGCATTATGGGCCATTCCATGGGCGGACATGGTGCGCTGACGCTCAATTTCCGCCATCCGGGCCGCTATGCCTCGGTCTCGGCCTTCGCGCCCATCGTTGCGCCGACGAAAGTGCCGTGGGGACAGAAGGCGCTGAAAGCCTATCTCGGCGATGAATGCCCGGCCTGGGGCGAGCATGATGCCTGCGAACTGGTCAGGCGCCAGCCGACCGACCAGATGATCCTGATCGACCAGGGCGGGGCCGATCAATTCCTCGACGAGCAATTACGCCCCGAGCTGTTCGAGGCGGCCTGCCGGGAAGCAGGCCAACCGGTCACCGTCCGCCGCCATCCCGGCTATGACCATTCCTACTGGTTCATCGCCAGCTTCATCGAGGATCATCTGCGCCATCACGCCAGGGCGCTGGGCGTCGGCGACTGAGCCGTCAGAACGGATCGCGACGGTAATCATCCGGGTTTTCGACGCGGTGGCGCGGGCGCATTTCCTCGTCGCCATCGCCGTCATCGCAAATCCATTCACCGGGCGCGGCAGGGTCGTGCGGGCCGGCGGGGCGACACTCGCCGGCACCCATCTCCGCCGCTGACGGCAAATTGGGATCTCGCCCCTTTTCCAACCAGGCACAGCCGGACAGGAGTGAGGCAGACAGAACAAACAGAACAAGGCGCATGACAACGCTCCAATGCGGGCTCCCCAGCCGGCGCATGGGGGGAGTTTAGCGGGTGGGGAGGTGCGGGCAAGAGTGTCTTGGACGGGCGTCCCCTGGGGCGCCAGCGTTCGAGAGTCTCTACAAGCAAGAGCCGATGCCTCCCTGGACTTTGCAAAACTTCCCCTGCGAGCCGATCCGGCGCATCATCGGGAATGTTGCAAGGCTGGGGGATAGATGATGATGCGGACATTCCTGACGGCGGGACTAATGGCTCTGATATCAGCCTCTGCCCAGGCGCAGCTGCAGCCCTATTATTGCCCGGACCCGGGCGATGTCTGGGTTGTGGAAACCGAATTCCCGGACGCGCCGGGCTGGCGTCATGCGGCGCGGGTGCGCGGCAATGATCTGGATGGCTCCGATAGGATGCGGCGTCCGATCCCGTCCGGACGGATCACGGCGCGTCCCGCCACCGGCCCGCGCGGCCAATCCTCGACGCCGACCGAAAACCGGCCGCTTGTTGCGCCCATGCTGACGCATGACCGTGCGGTCAGCATTCGCGAGAGCACCGATCCGAACAGCCGGGACCTGCCGCCGGTCATAGCCGTGCTCGACTGGGTCCGCGTGGAAACGCGGTCGTCCAGCCTGGTCTGCCGCTATAGCCTGGATGATGGTGCGAGTTATGGCCGTCATGCCACGGTGAGCATCCCGATCAATCGCCGTGACTGCCTGCCGCTGCACACCAACACCGCCTGGAGTTATGACAGCAATGCCGGCGGTGAAGTCTGCAATGAGGCGCGGACAAGCTGCCAGTTCTACTGCTCGGCCGAGCGCGTGCTCGAGAGCTGGTAGGGGCGGAGGCTCCTTTTTTACCCGTCATCCCACGGTGACCGCGAAGCGGGTGTCCGGGGGATGACGGGAAAAGCAGAATGACAGGCGCCCATTCACTCACCATTTTTCCCGGACGCGCCTGCGCGATCCGGGACCGACGGTCAGCTTTGAGCCTGCCGGAAGCATGCGTTGGTCCCGGGTCTTCGCCCGGGAAAAATGGGCCCGGGAAAAATGAGCCCGGGAAAAATGGGCCCGGGGAAAATGGAGGTGATTCCCTATCGCACCAGCGCCTTCACCGCGGCATGCCGCGGGCAACCGGTTTCGTGATCATTGACCATCCCGACCGCTTCCATGAAAGCATAGACAATCGTCGGCCCGACAAACTTGAAACCCCGCTTCTTGAGGTCTTTCGAGATCGTCTCGGACAGCGCCGTCTTGGTCGGCACGTCTGACAGGCTGGCATAGCTGTTCTGGATCGGCTCGCCGCCGACAAAGGCCCAGAGATAATCGGCGAAGTCCTCGCCGTTTTCGCGCATGGCGATATAGGCCTGCGCATTGCCGATAGCGGCCTCGATCTTGGATTTTGAGCGGATGATGCCGGGATCGGCCAGCAGGCGTTCGCGGTCGGCGTCGGTGTAGGCGGCGATACGGTCCGGGTCGAAACCGTCAAAGGCGAGACGCATCGTGTCGCGCTTGCGCAATATGGTGATCCAGGCGAGGCCGGCCTGGAAACCGTCCAGCATCAGTTTTTCCCACAAGGCGCGGCTATCATATTCCGGCACGCCCCATTCGGTGTCGTGATACTCGGCATAGATCGGATCGGGCGAATTCACCCAGGCGCAGCGCTGGTTCATGGATGGGTCCTTGTGGTCGTCGGACACAATCCAGCGTGATTAGCGCGGCCTGCCAAGCCAGACGTGCAGGCCCGGCCGGAAAGGCTGGCCGCGAGTCGGTATCAGACCAGCGCCGAGGCGGCGGTCTGGAGATTGCGGGTCGCGCTGTCGATGGATCGGCTGGTCTCTGCAAACTCGGCGATGCCGTCATTGATCGAGGCCACGCCGTTGGCGACTTGCTGCATGCTGGCGGACAGTTCCGAGGTGACCGATGTCTGTTCCTCGGTGGCTCCGGCGACCGAGGTGGTGACCTCATCGATCTCGCTGATTGTGGTGCTGATCTGGTCGATCGCGCTGACCGCCTGGGCGGTCGAATTGCGCATGGTCTCGATCTGGTCCGAGATCTTGCCGGTCGCCGACGCGGCTTGATTGGCCAGTTCCTTGACCTCCGAGGCAACCACCGCGAAGCCCTTGCCCGCCTCACCGGCCCGGGCCGCCTCAATAGTGGCGTTGAGGGCGAGCAGGTTGGTTTGCTCGGAAATACCGTTGATCAGGGCAACAACATCGCCGATCGACTTGGCGCTCTCCGACAGCCCGCTGACGATCTCATTGGTCACACGCGCCGTTTCCACGGCATTGGCGGTGACTTCGGTGACGCGGCCCAATTGCTGGGTGATCTCGCCGGCGGCGGCGGCCAGCTCCTCGATGCCGGCTGCGATTTCCTGCACGCCCATGCTGGCCTGCTGGCTGGTTGCCGACATTTCGGTCGAACGATTGGTCGACTGGGTGACGCTGGCCGCGATGCCGGTGATGTCGCGTTCGACTTCCTGCAGGGCATCTTCCCGGGCGTGGCGACGTTCGACATCGGCGGTGATGTCGGTGGCGAATTTTACCACTCTCAGGATTTTGCCGGTTGGGTCGAGGATCGGATTGTAGCTGCCCAGGATCCAGATCGACTTGCCGCCCTTGCCCACGCGGCGAAACTGGTCAGACACGAACTCGCCCGCATTCAGCTTGGCCCACAGACCGCGATATTCGTCGCTGTCGCGTATCTCGGCCTTGACGAACATGGCGTGTTTCTGGCCGATGATTTCGGCTTCCTGGTAGCCCATGGTCGACAGGAAGGCGGGATTGGCGCTGATGATCGTACCGTCCAGCTCGAACTCGATGACGGCCTGGGTCCGGCTGATGGCTTCCAGCTTGCCCTGCTGGATGAAGTGGCGGGTTTTCTCTTCGGTCACATCGGTCGCGAACTTGATCACCTTGCGCACAGAGCCGTCATCCGCAAAGACCGGGTTATAGGTGGCGCGGATCCAGACTTCGGAACCGCCCTTGCCGAAGCGCTTGAACTCGTCGGAGACGTGTTCACCGGCGGCCAGCTTGTCCCAGAAGGCTGTGTAGGCCGGGCTCGCTGTCTCCTCGGGGGCAACGAAGATGCGGTGGTGCTGGCCCCTGATCTCATCCAGTCGATACCCGGTCAGCGCCAGAAAATTCTGGTTCGCTGTCACGATGTGACCATCGGGCCGGAATTCGATGATCGCCATGGAAGTATCGAGGGCAGACATGATGGCCTGGGATTCGGATGAATTCTTCAGAATGGAACCAAACATCAATACTACCCTGTGTTGATTAGCGCTTATTCATTTGAGCCTGAATAAGGTTTAAAGGTCATAATGAAGGGTTAATTTTATGGTTATTCTCCAGGTTATACTTATAGATAGCTCGGGTGCCGTTGCGACCTGAGGTGCGAGCTTCCGACCTCCCGGACCCGGCCAGAAGGACCTGTGCTTGATCTAGACTTTCGGCGCGGCTTCCAGATCGGCCCAGAACTCGTCCGGGACGACGATATTGGCTTCCTGGCCGTCGGCTTCGCAATAATGCTCGGCGGCGCGCAGGCGGTCGAGGCGGGCGAGGATGACGGCGTGGTGTCCGCTGGCTGACGAGATGGC
This sequence comes from Maricaulis maris MCS10, assembly GCF_000014745.1. Lineage (NCBI taxonomy): Bacteria > Pseudomonadati > Pseudomonadota > Alphaproteobacteria > Maricaulales > Maricaulaceae > Maricaulis > Maricaulis maris. The sequence continues at coordinate 906,927 of NC_008347.1, forward strand.
GCCGACCGTGGTCGGTCCGGCCATGACGGCGGTGCCGGGCGGCGGGGCTTCGGCGGCGAAGGTCGCGGGCAGGGAGCGCTTGCGGATGGTGCCGCGGCGCTTCATGCGCGAGACGACTTCCTGGCCGATGAAGCAGCCTTTCTTCCAGCCGACACCGCCGAAAGCGTCCAGATTGACATCGGTGGGGAAGACATCCGCCTCGCCATAATCGCGACCAAAGGCCGGGATGCCGGCCTCGATCTCGATCATGTCGAGGGCGCGCGTTTCGCTGGCCGCCTCACCGAGGCCGCGATGGACCCGTCCGCCCAGGCGCGGGTCCTCGCAGCTGCCCGGAAATGGCGTGGTTGACCACAGGGCGAGGATATTGGTGTTGAGGACAATCTCGGCCCTGGCCCGCAGCTTGAACATTGTCAGTCGCTTCAGGAGGCCGTCGGCGGCGCCGGCCGGCACGTCCAGCCAGACCGTGTCGCCGTCGGCAAACATCATGAAATCGACCAGGATCTTGCCTTGCGGGGTCAACAGGGCGCCGGGCCGACAGGTGCCGGCGGACAGCGTCTGCACATCGGCGGTGATCAGGCGTTGCAGCAGGTCGCGGGCATCCGGACCGGAGACCGACATGATCTGGCGGTCGGGCAGGGCGAAGGGCAGGGAGGCGGGCTGGTTCATGGCCCCGATATGGCATTGCGTCCGTCTCTGGCCAAGCCCTTCGCGTCGCGCTATCTGCGGTGTCCATGCAACGCGTCCTCTTCATCACATCGACCCGGATCGGTGACGCCATCATCAATTCCGGCGTCCTCGACCATCTCGTGCGCACCCGCCCCGAGGCGCAGTTCACGATTGCCTGCGGCCCGCTGGCTGCTTCGCTGTTCACCGAGACGCCGCGCCTCGAGCGCATCATCGTGATGCGCAAGAAGAAAGCCGGCCTTCACTGGTGGGATTTGTGGCGTGAGACGGTCGACGTGAAATGGGACCTTGTCGTCGATCTGCGCTGTTCCGGCACGGCCTGGTTCCTGCGCGCCAAGGAGCGCCGCATTCTCCAGCAGAGCGTCGTGCCGGTACCCAAGGTCGAGGAAGCCGCCAGCGTGCTCAAGCTGGTCCCGGCGCCCGACCCCAAGCTCCATTTCTCCGACGCCGTGCGGGCCGAAGCAGAGGCGCGCGTGCCGGGCGACGGCCCTTATCTGGCGATCTGCCCGTCGGCCTCGTGGATTTTCAAGGTCTGGCCGGCCGAGAGATTTGCCGAATTCATCCTCCGCTTCACCGGGCCGGACGGAGTGATGCCGGGCGCGCCGGTTGTGATGCTGGGCGGTCCGGGAGACGAGCTCTACGCCCAGCCCATCTTCGATGCCCTGCCCGAGACCGAATTCATCGACCTGCTGGGCCTCGGCCTGCCCGAGACCGCCGCCTGTCTGGAGCGCTGCCGCCTCTATGTCGGCAATGATAGCGGGTTGATGCACATGTCGGCCGCGGTTGGCACACCGACGCTGGGCCTGTTCGGCCCGTCCGATGATCGCTGCTATGCGCCCTGGGGGGCGCACACCGATGCCGTGCGCGGACCGGCGACGTTCGAGGAAATTGACAGCGCCCATGATGACCGCCGCAAGGCCTCGACCAGCCTGCTGGCGGACCTGAGCGTGGATAGCGTGTATGATGCCGCCAAGGCGCTTTATGAGAGGACTGCGAGATCATGAGCCAGACATTCGATGTGATCCTCAAGGGCGGCGAGATCGTCAATCATGACGGCCGCGGCCATGCCGATATCGGCATCATTGACGGCAAGACCGCGGCGATCGGCGACCTGTCGCAGGCTTCGGCCGGCGAGGTGGTCGACTGTTCCGGCCTGATGGTCCTGCCGGGCGTGATCGACACCCAGGTCCATTTCCGCGAGCCGGGCATGGAGTGGAAGGAAGACCTGCAATCGGGGTCATTGTGCGCGGTGATGGGCGGCGTCACGGCGGTGTTCGAAATGCCGAACACCAATCCCACCACCACCGTGCCGGACATGCTGACCGACAAGCTGGCCCGGGCGAAGAACCGCATGCATTGCGACCACGCCTTTTATGCCGGCGCGACCAATGAGAATGCCGACATATTGCCCGAGATGGAGCGCATGCTGGGCTGTTGCGGTGTGAAAGTCTTCATGGGCGCTTCGACCGGCTCGCTGCTGGTGGCGGATGATGAGGGCGTGGAACGGGTCCTGCGCGCGATCAAGCGCCGCGCCGCCTTCCATTCCGAAGACGAGTACCGCCTCGCCGAGCGCCGCGAACTGGCCGTCGAGGGCGACTGGACCAGCCACCCGCATGTGCGCGATGCCGAGGCCGCCATCATGTCGACCAAGCGCCTGGTGCGGCTGGCCCGCAAGACCGGCAAGCGGATCCACGTGCTGCATATTTCGACCGCCGAGGAAATGGACTTCCTCGCCGAGCATCGCGACATCGCCTCGGTCGAGGCGACACCGCAGCACCTCACCTTGGAAGGCCCCGAAATCTATGAGCGCATCAAGGGCCGGGCCCAGATGAACCCGCCCATGCGCGATGCCCGCCACCGGGCCGGGCTGTGGCGCGGCATTCAGCGCGGCATTGTCGATGTGATCGGCTCCGACCACGCGCCGCACACGCTGGAAGAGAAAGCCAAGCCCTATCCGCAAAGCCCGTCCGGCATGCCCGGCGTGCAGACGCTGGTCCCGGTCATGCTCGATCATGTAAACGCCGGCCGCCTGAGCATTGAACGCTTTGTCGACCTGACCTCGGCCGGCGCCCAGCGCATTTTCGGCATTGCCGGCAAGGGCCGCATGGCGGTCGGCTGGGATGCCGATTTCACCCTGGTCGACATGAAGCGCAAAGAGACCATCACCGATGCCTGGTCGGCGTCGAAGTCCGGCTGGACCCCGTTTGACGGCATGTCGGTCACCGGCTGGCCGGTCGGCACGATCATTCGCGGCCGTTCGGTGATGCGTGATGGCGAGCTTGTTGCATCGGGCAAGGGCGAACCGGTGCGCTTCATGGAAGCCCTGCCGCACGACTGATGGCCTGATACCGACGGCCCGACAAAGGAAAACACGCATGACCACGACCATCCTCACCGCCATCGCCCCGGGCGAGCTGATCGACAAGATTACCATCCTGCGCATCAAGTCCGAACGTATCGAGGACGAAGCCAAGCTGAAGAATGTCCGTACCGAGCTGGGCATTCTCAACGAGACGCTGGCGAAGGACGTGCCGGCCAGCGATGAGCTGTCGCGCCTCGACGCGGCGCTGCAGAGCGTCAATGAAGAGCTCTGGGTGATCGAGGATGATATCCGCGATTGCGAGCGGGCCGGCGATTTCGGTCCGGAATTCATCCGTCTGGCCCGCGCCGTCTATGTCACCAATGACAAGCGCGCGGCGCTGAAAAAGGAGATCAATCTCCTGCTCGGCTCCAACATCGTCGAAGAGAAATCCTACGCCGCCTATTGAGTTGAGCCGCCCGGGTCTGTAAGCGGGCGGGCATCCGGCGGCGCCTGTCGCCTGCCGACACCGCACAAGGACTGCCCGTGGAACGCCAGAGCTTCTATTTCTTCGATATCGACGAAAACATCCTCCATTTGCCGACGCGCATTCACCTGCTCAACACGATGACCGGTGAAGAACGCGCCATGCGGCAGCACGAGTATGAAGACATCAAGGCCTATCTCGGCGTGCCGGGCCTGTGGGAAGACTGGGCCGATCCGCCGGCCCGTGCCTATCGCGAGTTTGCCGATGGCAAGGACCGCAATGGCGAGGAATACCTGCTGCGTGATGTGCGCCGGGCCATGGATTCCTCGGGGTGGAAAGGCCCGTCCTGGGAGATATTCAAATACGCCGTGCTCAAGCGGCGCCCTGTCGCCATCGTCACGGCGCGCCAGCATTCGCGCGAGATCATCGAGGCGGCGCTGCAGCTGATTGTCGAGGCCGGACACTTGCCCGAGACACCGAATTTCCTCGCCATCTATCCCTGCTCGAACCCGGAAATCCGTGACGAGCTGGGTCCGCACCTGACCACGGCCGGCCTCAAGCGCCGTGCCATCCGCCAGTGCGTGGAAAAGGGGCTGGACGAGTATGGCCGTGACCTGCCGCACTCCTTCGGCATGTCGGATGATGATCTCAAGAATGTCGACCTGATCACCTCGGCCATGCTTGAGGCGAAACTGGATTATCCCGACAAGCGCTTCTTCGTCATCTCCACCAATCGCCGCCGCCATGTGAAAATGGAAATCCTGCCGCCCCACAAGGACGAGGAAAAACTCCGCGCCGCCGAGGACGACTGGTACGGATAGGTTTTCTTCCCCGACATTGTTGGGGAAGTGGGCCGATGCGCAGCATCGGGTCGAAGGGGCCGGCGCAGCGCGCCGGGGGCGTTCGCGATAACCTGACTATCAGCCGCGCATTTGCGCGGCACCCCTCCTCCGCTACGCGGTCCCCCTCCCCGGCAGGCCGGGGAGGAAAAAGACCCTAGTCGCTCCGGTGCACCGTCAGCAGCGGCACATAGGCCGAGCGGATGGCCGGGACGAGGCCGCCGAGGAAGCCGATGATTACGGCCATTGTCATGCCGGCGAGCACTGATCCACCGGTCACGGCGAAGGAGAACACCACCTGGGTGAAACCTGAGCCCAGCGTCGAGGCCGAGACACCGTTGAAGGCCAGATAGATCGCGCCGGCACCGAGCAGTCCGCCGATTGCGGCCAGGACGAGCGACTCCACCATGGTGCCGACGGCAGCGGCAAAGCCGGAAAAACCGATGGCGCGCAGGGTGGCGATCTCCCGCATGCGTGTGTCCACCGAGGAGTACATGGTGTTCCACGCGCCGGCGAGGGCGCCAATGGCCATGACGATGGCGAGCGGCCAGCCCACAAATTCGATCAGGACGGCCGTGCCGCCAGCCTGACCGGCAAAGAAGTCGGTCTCGCTTTGAATGTCCAGATTGAGGCGCGGCTCGTTTTCCGCATAGGCCTGCAGGTCCTCGATCGCGTCGGGCGAAGTCAGACGGGCGCGGATGGACTGGACGCCTGTACCGCGATTGTAGAGGTTCTGGATGACGGCGATGTCGGCCCAGATCTCACTGTCGAACACCGAGCCACCAGTCGAGAAAATGCCGACCACCACCCATTCATTCGGGCCCAGGCGGATGGTTTCTCCGAGATCGAAATTGGAGAACTCGCGGACCACGCCGGCGCCGACGACCAACTCGTTGGTGCCGGTCTCGAACATGCGACCCTCGAGCATCTCGAAGCCTTCGCGCAGACGCAGGGCCTGCTCGCCGACACCGCGCAGGGGCAGGTTGGCCTCGGTTTGTGACGAGCGCTTGATGCCGTCGACGATGACGAAAAGCTCACCCGAAACCAGCGGGACCCCGTCAGCGTCGCGGGCGATGCCGGGCGCTTCCTCGATCAGGCGGACCTGGCTGGAGGCGAGACCGGAATTGAGTTCGGCCTGTGAGCCGCCACGCAGCATGACGGCAACATTCTCCGAGCCGGTACCCTGCAGGGTCGCCCGGAAACCGTTCGACATGGCGAGAAAGCCCAGCAACACACCTGTGACCAGCGCGATCGAGATGATGGTCGCCAGAGACAGCCCGGCGCGCTGGGGGATTGAGCGCAGGTTCAAAAGGGTGACAGCGCCGATTTGGTTGAACATGACGCGTCCCCTATTGATTGCTGAGCGCGGTGATGATCTTCACGCGCTGGGCATTGATGGCCGGGACAATCCCGGTGAGCAGGCCGAGCAGGACAGCCAGTCCCACCCCACCCCAGAAGACCATGGCCGACAGGGCAAAGCCGGGCAGGAAGGCCGCCAGGAAGCCGGCGACCGCATTGATCAACAGATGGGCCAGGCCAAGCCCGAGCAAACCACCGACCAGGCTCAGCATGACCGACTCGGCGAGCACCATGCGGAAGATGCGTGGCGCCGGGAAGCCGAGGGTTTTCATCACGGCAATCTCGCCGGTGCGCTCATTGATCGCGGTCACCATGGTGAAGCCGACAATGATCAGGATGGTGGTGAAGGCCGAGCCGACCACGAATAGCAGGATCAGGGCGATATTGCCGAACTGGTTGGCAAAGGCCTCATTGAAGGCGGCCTCGGTGGTTGTTTCGGTCTCGGCGGGGGAGTTGGCGAACATCTCATCGACCGCCCGTGACACCTGTTCGTTCAGCGACGCGTCGGTTGTGTTGATGATCAGCCAGCCGACCTGGTCGGTGTTGAAGGCCAGTGCTTCGTTGTAATAGTCGTAGTGGAACAGGGCGTAATTGGCCGGCACCTTGTCGTCTTCGGCGTCGAAGATGGCGCAGATGTTGAATTCCCAGCTCGCCGAGCCATCGGTCTTTTGCCAGATATTGGACAGGAGCGGGATGGTATCGCCGACCGACCATCCGTACATGGCGGCCAGATCGGTCCCGACCAGCAGGCAGTCGCGGGTCTCCAGAAAGGCCTGGCGTTGCTCCGCCGGCATTGTCAGTTCCGGATAGGCCGTCAGATAGGTCTCCGGGTCGACGGCAAAGGTCTGAACCTGCTGGGTGGGGTCCTGGTAATAACCGCCGAACCAGTTGGCCTGGCTGACATTGTCAACGCCATCGAGGGCCGAAACCCGGGTCCAGTAGGCGTAGGGCATCGAGACCGTGAAATTGATCCGGTTGACGGTGATCAGCCGGTTGTCAGCCGCCACGGCCCCGCCCGATGTCCAGACCGAATAGAAGGCGCCGAGCACGCCGAAGATCAAAAAGGCGATCAGGATCGACAGGGTCAGCAGGATCGCCCTCAGCTTTTTGCGGAAGAGGTTCTTCCGGATCAGCGTGAGATCATTCATTGCGCCGGCTCCTGCGCCTGTTCGACGAAGCGGCCCTTGTCCAGATGCAGTTCGCGGCGGGCGTATTTGGCAGCCGAAGGGTCGTGCGTGACCATCACGATGGTCTTGCCGAGTTCCTTGTTGAGCAGCTGCAACGTCTCCAGGATTTCATCAGCCGAGACGCGGTCGAGGTCACCGGTCGGCTCGTCGCAGAGCAGGACTTTGGGATCGGCGACAATGGCGCGGGCGATGGCAACGCGCTGTTGCTGGCCGCCGGAGAGCTGGCGCGGCCGGTGGCCCTTGCGATCGGCCAGGCCAACAATGTCCAGCGCCGTGGCGACGCGTTCCTTGCGCGCCTTGCCGGACAAATTGGTCAGCAGGAGCGGCAATTCGACATTCTGCGCTGCGGTCAGCGTCGGCATGAGATTGTAGAACTGGAAGATGAAGCCGACATTCTGTGAACGCCACTTGGCCAGCTTGCCCTCGGACAGCTTGTCGACCCGCACGCCCTCGCAATCGACCGATCCGGAGGAGGGCCGGTCGATGCCGCCGAGAAGGTTGAGAAGTGTGGTCTTGCCGGAACCGGACGGACCCATGATCGCCATGAAGTCACCCTGGGGGATCGACATGGTCAATTCCTCGAAAATCGTGATCGACTCCTTGCCGCGCGTATAGCGTTTGGACAGGTCGGTGAGGGTGTAGAGCGATGTCATCGGCAGTTCCTCGTTCGGCTGGCCGTCGCGCTCGTAGCGGGGCGTCGGCGGTCTCGTTCAAGCGTGCAGCAAAGAAGCTGCTTTGTAAATCAAAGTTCTTTTACTCGACGAAAATGACGCGTGACGCCATGTCCGGAAGGATGCGGCCGTCGCGTTCGTCAAAGGCAACGCGGACGGTGATGGTGGCGCGGGCGCGGTCGGCGGTCGGGATGATGGCCTCGACATGGGCGCGAATGCGCCAGTCGGGATAGGCATCGAGGCGCGCCTCGACCCGCTGGCCGGGCGTCACGCGACCGATCTGGCCTTCATTCACATCGACCTCGATTTCCAGCGACTCCATGTCGACCAGCGTCGCCACACCGGTCCGCGTGAAACCGCCACCGGCGGAGCCGGGAAAGAGGATTTCACCAACCTGGGCATTCTTGGCGATGACAATGCCGGTAAAGGGCGAGCGCACGATATGGCGGTCGATCAGGTCTTCCTGGGCACGCACCTGGGCGGCGACGGCCTGGTAGTCGGCGCGGGCGGCTTCGATCTGGGCGGTCAGGCTTTCAAACTGGGTGCGCGCTGCCGTGACGGCGGCTTCGGACCCGATCTCGCGCTCGGCGAGGGTGCGGGCCCGTTCCAGCACCCGCTGGGCCTCGGCCAGCTGGGCAATCAGCGAGTGCGGTCGCGCTGCGGCGGCATTGCGCTGGGCGATCAGGAGGTCGAGCTGGATACGGGCGCGGGTATCGTCCAGACGGGCCAGGATCTGGCCCTCTTCGACGCGGGCCCCTTCCTCGACCAGGAGTTCGGAAATCCGGCCGGTGATCTCGGCCGATACTGTCGCCTGGCGCCGGGCGACGATATAGCCGGTCGCCACCAGGCCGGAACTGCGCGGCGTGGCGCGGGCCGGTGTGGCAGCCGCTTCAGCCGGCGTCTCGGCGGCGGGGGCGGGTGTTTCCACGGCAGCGACGGGTTGCGGTGCCGGCGCGGTGCTGCGGGTCAGATACCAGGTCGCACCAGCCGAAACTGCGGCGAAGAGCAGGGCGATCACCAGCGTGGTGACAATCGACACACCGCCGCCGGAGCTGTCGCCCCCATCACGATCTATACTCAAAGATTCCAGTTGTGACCGGCGATCTGACATCTTGTCCCCTCATGCATCCCGCGATCCATCCTTACCGCGACTTCATGACAATGGGAACGGGACGGATGGGGAGCCAATCCCGCCATCGACGGGGCCGTGCCGGATTAGCCCTCACTCCTCGTCGAGGTAGAACAATTCCTCGACGCTGACTTTCAGCGCAGCGGCCAGTTTGAGAGCCAGCACGGTGGAGGGGGTAAAAACCCGGTTTTCCACCGTGTTGATCGACTTGCGCGTCACCCCGACCGCCTCGGCCAGTTGCGCCTGGGTCAGGCCGTGGCGGGCCCGCATCTCCTTCAGCCGGTTGCCGAGGGCGGAGGGGCTCACGCCGCCTCCTCCTCATCGCCCTCGCCGCCGCGGCCCAGCAGGACGAAAGTCGCCAGCGGGGTGAAGATACCGATGATGAGCAGCGCCCGGATGGCAATCGCGGCCGAGAAATCGATGAGCAGGTCGGCTGCCAGCAGCAGCGAGATGGACCCGATCAAAACCATGAAGCCGGTGCGGATGGCGATGCGCTGGTTGTGGCAGAACAGCTCGTCCTGGATCACCGACTGGGTCCTGGTGCGGCTGACCTTGCTGGCATAGAGGAGAAACAGGACGGACGCCGCTGCCCAGCCGATCGCGCCGACCAGCAGGGGGATCAGGATGAACAGGTCCTGGGGCGCGTCGCTCCAGCCCAGCTCGAGCCCGATGTCCTGGGCCAGCTGGGCGCCCTGCCACAACAGGAAGGAGAGCGCCGCCAGGCCCAGTGTCCGGTCGCGCTGTCGGATCAGCTTGTTGATGTCTGCCATGATTTTCTCCCTCGATGACTGATGCCTATGTTACCTACACGTTACATCGAGGGTAGTCAAGGTGACATGTGCATTCGGCGCTGCCCGATCCTCTGCATCGTCCTGTGATGCGAGGTGCAGGAACAGTCCTGGCGTGATGAATTGGGAGGCGGGGGTGCCGGGCGTCGACGCCTGACGACGCTCAGTCGAAATAGGCCGCGCGCATCATTTCCGACAGGTCCCGGCCCCGGTGAGCCAGGGCGCGGCGTTCGGCATCGGCTTCTAGGCCGCAGCGGGTGCGATAGCGTTGCTGGGCGCGGTAGCCATCATTGAAACCCTCGATCAGACGGTCGCGCCAGCGACGGTCATCGGCGGCCTCCATGGCCAGCAGCTCGACCATCTGTTCGCGCCATTGCTGGTCGTCCGGACCGCCGCAGGCAAAGGCCAGATAGTGCAGCTCGCCCAGCGTGTAGGCCAGATAGGGCAGGGTCCGTTCGAGATCGAGCTCCTCGCGGATCTCGTCACTGATGCCGTCGTCCCGGCCGGGCTGGATGCGGGCGGCTTCATTTGTCTCCGCGACAGCAACCGGTTCCGGGCGGGCAAAGCTGCGCGGCTTCTGGGCCAGGGCCGGAGCCGCCAAAAGGGTCACCAGGACAGACATGGAGATGAGCGCGCGCATGGCGCGCATCATGGCACGGATTGTGGCGCGCTCAAGGCGGCGACAATGTCGCGGGCCCGGCCGATCACATCACGGGTCCGGTCCCATTTGGTCCGCGCGATGGCCTCGTGATAGGGGAAGAATTGCGCCTCGGTGACATCATCCGCCGCGACCGGTTCGCCGCCGGTCCAGACGCCGGCGAAGTCGACCAGCAGATAATGCCAGTCGCCCGGCTGGCCCGGCTCGCGCAGGCCGATACTGTCGATGACATCGATCAGGCCGACAATGCGTGCCGTGGTGCCGGTCTCCTCGGCCAGTTCGCGCAAGGCCGCTTCGGCGGCGGTCTCGCCATATTCGATCTTGCCGCCGGGCAGCGACCACTGGCCCTCATAGGGCGGCTTGCCGCGCCTGATCAACAGGACGTCATCGCCGCGAAAGACCACCATGCCGGCGCCCGGCACGGGCTGGCGGCGGGTCAGGTCAGGGCCGGACGTTGTCATTCGTCCGGATCGTTGGCGGCGTCCATGGCAGCGGCGGGATCATATTTTCCATTGGGCGACCAGATGGCCAGCTCATTGCCGCTGGGATCGGTGAAATGGAAACGGCGGCCACCGGGGAAGTCCTCGCGATTGATGATCGTTCCGCCGGCCTCTTCAACGCGCACTTCGGCGGCGAGGATATCCTTGGCCTTGAGGATGATCAGGCAGCCGACTGCGAAGGGCTTGTCCTCGAGCCGCAAGCCGCCATCCAGCCCGGCATTCTCGAAGGCGGCATAGGCCGGTCCGAAATCGATGAAACTCCAGCCGAAAGCGCCGGCATAGAAGGCCTTGGCGGCCTCCATGTCGGTGACCGGTATCTCGTTATAGTCGATCTTGAGAATGGCTTCGTTATCGTTCACTTGGCTGTCCATCCGCCGTCTACGCTGATCCAGGAACCATTCATATTGGCCCCGGCATCGGAGACAAGATAGAGCAAAGCGCCGGCGAGCTGCTCATAGGTGACGAATTTTTTGGTCGGCTGGGCCGCCAGCATGACATCGCGCACGACTTCATCCTCGGTAATCCCGCGCGCCTTGGCCGTGTCGGCGATCTGGTTTTCCACCAGCGGCGTCTTCACATAGCCCGGACAGATCGCATTGCAGGTGATGCCATCCTCGGCCAGCTCCAGGCCCAAAGTCTTGGTGAAACCCATCACCCCATGCTTGGCCGCGACATAGGCCGATTTGAACGGCGAGGCGACCAGACCGTGGGCCGAGGCGAGATTGACGATCCGGCCTTTTCCCTGGCGCTTCATGACCGGGATCGCCGCCTTGGCCGCATGGAAGACCGAGGTCAGGTTGATGGCGATGATGGCGTCCCATTTCTCGGCCGGGAAATCCTCGACCGGCGAGACGTGCTGGATGCCGGCATTGGACAGGAGGATGTCCAGGCGCCCGAATTCACGCTCGGCCGAGGCAACCATGTCGGCGATCTCGTCCGGCTTGAGCATATTGGCCGGATGGTAGCGCACCTCGACCCCATGATCGCTGGCGATCTTGGCTCGCAGGCTCTCGATCTCGCTCGCATCACCCAGCCCGTTGAGAATGATGTGACAGCCATTGGCCGCCAACGCCTCCGCCATCGCCGCCCCAATCCCGCTCGTCGAGCCGGTAATAATGGCCACCTGGCCCGTGAGATCAGTGCGAATGGAAGACATGAACCACCTATCAAGTTTGCGCTCGCCGCAAGAGACGGGATGGCGGCGGGGAGGTCAAGGGGTGGGGGCTTTCTTCCCCATGGGAAGGCGCTCTCCATCCACCGTCATCCCACGGTCGCGGCGCGCCGCGATCCGGGGGACCTCAGCGCTGGGGGCGCCGGGTGAAACGGGGAAGCTCGTGCGCAAGGCCCACCGGCCAGTCGAGGTCCCCCGGATGATCGCTGCGCGCTCACCGTGGGATGACGGTGGGGAGAGTTAGAGTTTGAGGCCAGGGTTGGGCGGTACGGCCCAGAGTTCGTCCCAGAGATCACGCCAGTGTGGATTGCGGTCCTCTATGAGATTGACCTTCCAGCGGCGCGGCCATTTCTTGATCCGCTTCTCGCGGCGGATGGCCTCGACGATAACGCCGTGCGGTTCCCACCAGACCAGGCTCGTGCATTTGTATTTGCGGGTGAAACCGGAAGCGCTCCCATCCTTGTGCTGCCGGACCCGCCAGAGGAGGTTGGCCGTCACACCGGTATAGAGCGGCCCATCATACCGGCTGGCCATCATGTAGACGGCAATCGTGCCTTCCCGGTCTTCCATGCAATTTATAGTAGTGCAAAACTTGTTCGCACTCAATCGATCGTCATCCCACGGTCGCGGCAAAGCCGTGATCCGGGGGACCTCAGCGCTGGGAGCGCCGGGTGAAACGGGGAAGCTCGTGCGCGCAAGGCCCACCGGCCAGTCGAGGTCCCCCGGATGCCCGCTGCGCGGTCACCGTGGGATGACGGTGGGGAGATTAAGCCGCCTTCTTCCCCGCCGCAGCTGGCTGCGGCCTTGTGAACAGCAAATCCCCTTCGCTCGAGCCCTCCGCTTCAAACCGGTAGCCGCCGAGGTCGAACTTGACCAGGTCGGCCGGGTCGGTGATGCGGTTTTCGATGGCCCAGCGGGCCATCATGCCGCGGGCCTTTTTGGCGAAGACCATGAGGGCGCGCAGCTGGCCGTCCTTTTCTTCCTTGAAGGTTGCGGTGATGACGCGGCCCTTCAGCGCCTTCCTGTCGACGGCCTTGAAATACTCGTTCGAAGCCAGGTTGAGGATGACCGGTTCGGCGGCCTCGGCCTGGAGGCCGTTGAGCTCCTTGGCGATCCGGTCGCCCCAGAAATCATACAGGCTCTCGCCGCGGCGTGTGTGCAGCTTGCGGCCCATCTCCAGGCGGTAGGGGTGGATGGCGTCGAGTGGTTTCAGGGCGCCATACATGCCCGACAGGATGCGCAGATGGCTTTGCGCCCAGTCGAGATCCTCGGCCGAGAGCGTGTGCGCCTCGAGCCCGCGATAGACCTCGCCATTGAAGGCGAAGGCGGCCTGTTTCACACCCGGCTGATCGGCGTCAAAGGCCTGGAAGCGTTCGCGATTGAGGCGGGCGAGATCATCATTGATCTTCATCATCGCCTTGATTTTCGGGGCCGTCAGCTGACGCGTCGTCTTCGACAGGATCCGCGTCTCGCCAATCAGGTCCGGCGTGGTCGCCAGCAGGTCGCGCCCGACGGCGTCGAAATTCATGTTCTTGGCGGGCGAAAGCAGAATCAGCATGGACAATCTCCTTGCCGACAAAGATAGGGCCCGGGCGGGCGCGTTGCCAGTGGCCCGCCGCCCGCTTTGGTTGTACCCTGCAGTCGCGATGCAGGGGAGACCGTGATGTCCTTCTTCTATGATCTCGACCGGTCAGATCCGGTCCAGCGCCGGGTGGCGGCCAATCTGGTCCGGTTGGGCGATGCGCTGACCGACGAAACCCTCCCGAAGACCGTCGATGATACCCTCTTGCTCGCGACCTGGAATATCCGCGAGTTCGACAGCCCGGCCTACGGCCTGCGCGGTGTCGAGCCCTATCACTATATCGCCGAGATCATCTCCCGCTTCGACCTCGTCGCGATCCAGGAAGTGCGGCGCGATACCGAGCCGCTGGAAAAACTGCGCCGCCTGCTCGGGCGTTGGTGGAAATACCTGGTGACCGATGTCACCGGCGGCTCCGAGGGCAACAAGGAGCGCATGGCCTTCCTCTATGACAGCCGCAAGGTGCGCTTTGGCGGGCTGGCCGGCGAGGTCGTGATCCCGCCGATCGAGACCCGCGATGAAAACCGCAAGCTGGTCTATACGCCGTCAAAGCAATTGGCCCGCACGCCCTATCTGGTCGGCTTCGAGACTGGCTGGTTCAAATTCATGCTGTCGACGGTCCATATCGTCTACGGCGAGAGCAAGGCGGATGACCCCAAGCGGGAGGCGGAAATCAGGGCGATCGCCCGGTTCATGGCGGCGCGCGCCAAGGAAGATCATGCCTGGGCCGAGAACCTGATCCTGCTGGGAGATTTCAACATTTTTGATCCCGGCGACGTCACCTTCAAAGCCTTGACGGAGGCCGGCTTCGTCATTCCCGAAGGCCTGCAGCAGGTCACCAATGTTGGCAAGGAGGAGCGCTTTTTCGACCAGATGGCGTTCATGACGCCAAACCTGCGCAAGGACCAGATCCTGGCGTCCGGGGCTTTCAATTTCTATGACCATGTCTACCGCCCGGAGGATGAGGCGACCTATATTTCCGACATGGGTGACGCCTATGGCACCACCTCGTCCGGCAAGCCGCGCGGCAATAAATCACTCTATTACAAGACCTATTGGCGGACCCATCAGATGTCTGACCATCTGCCGCTCTGGGCGGCGCTGAAGGTTGATTTCGGTCGTGACTATCTGGACCGGCTGGCGGGCAGTGGCTGACGAATAATCGGGGCAGGCGCCAATCGTCTCCCTCTACGCCCCGCGCTTCCGGCACAAACCCCGCCATAAACCGCTTGCCGAGAGACCGCCGTATCCGGGTCTTCAGGTCAAGGGCCCGTCGGGCCGCTTCGCGGTTTCACCCTTGAGCTGAAGAAGCGGATACGGCCTGCTGGCTGACAAGCGATCTATGGACAGCTCCGCGCAGGAGCGCCGCGGTCATGACCGAATAACCGTTGGCTCTACCGATACCTGAAGGGCCAGCCCCAGCAATCGCTACAGCAAGACCCGCGGATTCATGATCCCCTTCGGATCGAGCGCGGTCTTGATCGCTCGCATCACCGCGACATCGACCGGTTTGCGGGCGGCCAGTTCGGCGCGTTTCAAAATGCCGATGCCGTGCTCGGCCGAGATCGAGCCGCCGAAGCTGTCGACGAGGTCATAGACCAGGCGCGAGAGCGGGGCGGCCTGGGCGATGAAATCATCATCGGCACCGGTTTCGCGGGCGGCGACGTTGAAATGGACATTGCCGTCGCCGACATGGCCAAAGGCGATGACCAGTGCGCCGGGAAACGCCGCTTCGACAGCTGTCGTCGCCTGGGCCATGAAGGCCGGCATTTTCGAAACCGGGATCGAAACATCGTGCTTGACCGCCTTGCCATGGGCCCGTTCGGCCTCGGCGATGGTCTCGCGCAAGCGCCAGAAGTCATGGATCTGGCTGTCATTTTCGGCGATGGCGGCATCGGCGATGAGACCGGCCTCAAAGCCCTGACCCAGCGCATCTTCCAGCGTCTCGCGCGCGCCGTTGGCGCGGCCGAAACTCATTTCACACACCACATACCAGGCGTGTTCGCCTTCCAGCGGATCGCGGGTTCCGGGGACGTGTTCCAGCACCATGTCCAGCGCCATGCGCGGCATCAGTTCAAACGCCGTGACGGCGCCGCCGGAGACCTGTTTGGCGAGGCCGAGGAATTTGACCGCATCCTCGGCGCTGGCAAGACCGCAAAAGGCGACCTCCATGCGGGCCGGGCGCGGAAAGAGCTTCAGGGTGGCCGCCGTGATGATGCCCAGCGTGCCTTCAGCGCCGATCAGCAATTGCTTGAGATCATAGCCGGTATTGTCCTTGCGCAGGCCGGTGAGGCCAGACCAGATCGTGCCGTCGGGCAGGACGGCCTCCAGGCCCAGAACCAGTTCGCGGGTCATGCCATAGCGCAGCACATGCACACCGCCGGCATTGGTCGAGATCAGCCCGCCAATCATCGCCGAGCCTTGCGAACCCAGCGAGAGCGGGAAGAGGCGGTTATGGTCGGCGGCCAGGGTCTGCAGGTTTTCCAGCACGCAGCCGGCCTCGACCGTCATTGAGTCATTGTCGACATCGACCTCGCGCACGCCGGTCATGCGCTTGAGCGTCAGCAGCACTTCGCCCATCGGCGTCGCGGCACCGCACAGCGAGGTATTGCCGCCCTGCGGTGTGATGGCGACACCGGCCTCGTGACACAAGCGGACACAGGCGGCGACTTCCTCGGTATTGGCCGGTTTCAGAAGGATCGGCGTCGCGCCCTGATAGCGGCCGCGCCAGTCGGCAATGTGCGGGGCGAGTTCATGCGCGTCCTGCGACCAGCCCTTGGGACCGAGGACCTGCTTGAGCTGGGCGGTGAGGCTGTCGGGCAGGGCTCGGGCGGCGGGTGTCTGGGTCGCGGTGACGGTTTCGGTAACAGGCATGGCGGGCAGGTCCGGTTGGTCGATGGGTCAGATCAGGTCGTCTTTTGGCGCGGCGGCGCGTTGCAGCCGGTCATTGATGGCTTCACCCAAGCCTTCATCGGGGATGGGCGCAACCGCAATTCGTGTGGCGCCGCGGGCGTCGAGGGTCCGCAGGGCGGCGAAAAGACCGGTCGCGGCCTCGGCGAGGTCGCCGGTCTCCGACAGGTTGAGGTCGCCGGAAATGGTGCCAAAGCCCAGCAGGACTTCACCGGGCTGTGCCGTTTCAGCGCCCAGTCGCATGGCCGCATTCGGCGCGTAATGGCTTTTCATCATGCCGGGGGCGAGCAGGGCCTCGCCATCGCCGGCATCGGCCAGCCGGCCGGTAATGGCCTCGATCTGGCGCCGGGCCAGCCCGCCCGGCCGCAACAAGGTCGGCGTGCCGCCCAGGAGGGCGATGACGGTTGATTCCAGCCCGACCGGGCAGGCGCCGCCATCGAGGATGAGGTCAATCCGGTCACCCAGGCCTTCGGCGACATGGGCGGCGGTGGTCGGGCTGACAGCGCCGGACGGGTTGGCGCTGGGGGCGACAAGGGGGCCGTCAAAGGCCCGGATCAGGGCCTGGGCGGCGGCATGGCGCGGCGCGCGCAGCGCGATCGAGTCGAGGCCGGCATTGGCGATGTCGGCGATCGGCGCGTCCGGGCGTTTGGGCAGGACAAGGGTCAGCGGGCCGGGCCAGAAGCTTTCGGCCAGCTGGTCGGCCAGATCGGGCCAGCCGGCCAGCCGCCAGGCCATGTTGGGGCCGGCAACATGGGCGATCAGCGGGTTGAAGCGCGGCCGTCCCTTCGCTGCATACAGGCGCGCCACGGCATCAGCATTGCCGGCATCGGCGGCGAGGCCATAGACCGTCTCGGTCGGCATGGCGACAAGGCCGCCGGCCTTGAGGATGGCCACGGCCTCCTCTATCACGGCCGGATCGCTGGCCGGTTTGATCGGGGCGGGTTTGCTCAAGGCGGGTTGCATGGGGGCGCTCATGGCGATGAGCTACTCCCCAATTCGCCTGTCATGCAAGCCCAAGCCGCAAGTCAGTCCGCCGCATCCGCTTCAATATGGAGAACCATCGAAACTTCGGCGGCGGCCGAGCCCCAGCTCGATCCACCCACGCCGAACTCGGAGCGGATGATGACGAAGCTGGCATCGGCGACGGCGCGGCCGTCGGCGATGTCGAGCGTGAAGGGCATCACCAGTTCACGCTCGGTGCCCCGTATGGTCATCACGCCATGGGCCTCATAGCCGGTATCGGTGGCGCGGATATCGTCGGAGACAAAGCTCGCCGTCTCGTAGTCGGTCGGGTTGAGACCGGCATTGGACAGCATGCTGTCATCCATCTGGCGATTGCCGGTCGAGCCACTGGCCGTCGTCACGCTGGCAATGATGCGGGCTGCGTCGAGATCGGCCGGATCGAGCGTGATCTCGGCCGTCCAGCTGTCGAATTCGCCTGACACCGAACCGCCGGAGACGGTGGTCTCGAAACCGACCGATGAGACGTCAGGGTCGATGGTCCAGTCCTGGGCCATTGCCGGCACGGTGAGGGCGGCCAGCGCGGTCAGGGCAATGAGGGTTGTACGCAACATGGACGTCAGCCTTTCAGGAAGGGGATCATGCGGGCCATCAATCCATCCTTGTTGATGAACTGGTGCTTAAGGGCTGCGGCGACGTGCAGGCCGGTCAGCACGAAAATGGCCCAGCCACCGGCCCCGTGCAGGCTGGCGGAGATGGACTGGAAACCTTCGGTCTGCGGGACCGGGAGTTTGGGCAGGACGAGATCGGGATTGTTGAACAACAGGGTCGGTGGCTCAGCGGCCGAGGCGGCGATCAGGCCGCCCAGCGGCATGCCGATCATGATGGCGTAGAACGCCCAATGGGTCCCGGTCGCGGCCAGTTGTTCCCAGCGCGTCATGCCGTCGGGCAGGCCGGGCCCCGGATGGGTGAGCCGCCAGGCGAGGCGGGCCAGCGACAGAAACAGGACCAACAGGCCGGTCGTCTTGTGGGCGTTATAGGCGAACTGGACCTCACCAATCGAGACATCCTCGCCCGCAAACAGGGCGTGTTTGAGATCTTCCATGTGCCAGGCATAGAAGACCATGCCGATCAACATCGCCGCGATGACCCAGTGCAGGGCGATAGCGACGCCTGTGTAGCGTGTGGTGGTGCTCATCTCAGTCTTCCTCTCTCAGGAATTCGGCTTCGATCAGGATACGCACGGTCGGGCCGACAATGCTGTGTGGCAAATTGCCGACATTGAACATGTCGCGGTCCAGGTGTCCGTCGGCGCTGAAACCCAGAGCCGGGCGCCCTTCAAGCCAGTTGGTCAGCCCGCCATTGAAGGTGACGTTGAGCGTGACCGGATTGGTGACCCCATTCAGGGTCAGCTCACCCGTGACCTGGCCGGTAGTCTCACCCGTCACGTCGATCTGCGTTGTGCGGAACAGGATCTGTGGATGCTGGCCGGCATTCAGCCAGTCGGACGCCAGATCGGCGTCGAAGTCCGGATCGCCGGTGGAGACGGACGCCGTCTCGATGATTGCCGTCATCCGGGCAGTCCCGGGCGCCGCCGGATCGAAATCCAGCGTCGCGTCGAAGTCATCGAAGCGGCCCGTATACCAGCTCAGCCCCATATGCTGCACCTGCCAGGTGAGGCTGGCATGACCCGGATCGAGCGACCATTGCCCGGCGGGCAGGCGCTGCGGGTCGGTTGTCGGCGTCAGGCAGGATGCCAGCAAAAGGGCAGTCATCGGGGCCAGGAGGCGGAGCAGACGGGTCATCATTGCCACCATATGACGGCATTGGCCGTCGCGATAAAGCCACACCTTGCGCCGGGATGGGCATTTCACTGTTTCCGGATTCGCATCATGCGGGCGAGACGCTATGTTCCCCTCCGCACAAGAAATGCCGAACAGGCAGTCACAAGGAGGTTGGTCATGTCCTATCGCGCCCCGCTCGATGAGATGCGTTTCACACTGGAAGAAGTGGCTGCCGTTGAAGGCCTGAAGGCGACTGGCGCCTTTCCGGATTTTTCCGCCGATCTGACTGTCGCGATCCTCGATGAAGCGGCGAAGCTGGCCGAGAATGTATTGGCGCCGCTCAACAAGGTCGGTGACGCCGAACACTGCAAGCTGGCCGATGACAAGGTGACCACGCCGACCGGCTTTCCCGAGGCCTACGCGCAATTCGTTGAAGGTGGCTGGCAGGGTCTGCAATTCTCGACCGACAATGGCGGCATGGGCTTGCCGCGGGCGCTGGGCGTGACGGTGCTGGAAATGATCCAGGGATCCAACCTGTCCTTCGGCCTCGGCCCGATGCTGACCTATGGCGCCATCGAGGCGCTGATCGAGCACGGCACCGATGAGCAAAAGGCGATGTATCTGCCCAAGCTGATCACCGGCGAGTGGTCGGGCACAATGAACTTGACCGAGCCGTCGGCGGGTTCCGATGTCGGCGCATTGCGCACCAAGGCCGAACCCAATCCGGATGGCAGCTGGGCCATCTCCGGCCAGAAGATCTTCATCACCTGGGGCGATCACGACTGCGCCGAGAACATCATCCACCTGGTGCTGGCCCGCACGCCGGGCTCGCCGGACGGCACCAAGGGCATCTCGCTCTTCATCGTGCCGAAAGTCCTGCCCGACGGTTCGGCCAATTCGCTCAAGGCGATTGGCCTGGAACACAAGCTGGGCATTCATGGTTCGCCGACTTGCACCATGGAATATGCCGGTGCGACCGGCTGGCTGATCGGCGGCGAGAATGCCGGCATGCGCTGCATGTTCACGATGATGAACTCGGCCCGCCTCAATGTTGGTGTCCAGGGTGTCGGCATTGCCGAGCGCGCCTACCAGCAGGCACTGGCCTATGCGTCCGACCGCAAGCAGGGGCGTGCCATCGATGCCGAGGGACCGGCGCCGCACGCCATCATCCATCATCCCGACATCAAGCGGACCCTGTCCCTGATGAAGGCCAAGATCGCTGCCGCCCGCGCCATCTGCGTCTCCTGCGCGGTGGCCGCCGACCTCGCCTATCATGGCGATGAGGACGAGGAAAAAGCTGCTGCCAAACGGCGCGAGGAACTCCTGACGCCGATCGCCAAGGCCTGGTCGACGGATGTCGGTGTCGAGGTTGCCTCGGCCAATATCCAGGTCCATGGCGGGATGGGCTATATCGAGGAAACCGGCGCCGCCCAGCACCTGCGCGATGCCCGCATCACCCCGATCTATGAAGGCACCAACGCCATCCAGGCCATCGACCTGGTCGGTCGCAAACTCTCCATGGCCGATGGCGCGGCTTTCGATGAGCTATACGCCGATATCGACCAGACTATCGAAAGCTGCCTGACATCCTCCCATCCCGACCTTCCGCCGCTCGGCGAGCGTCTGCGCGACAGTCTGGAAGCCCTGCAGGAGGCGGCGGACTGGCTGGCCGAGGCCGACATGAAGGACCGCCTGGCCGGCGCCACGCCTTTCCTCACCCTGGCCGGGGAAACGGTCGGCGGTTGGCTGTTGTGTGTTGGTGCCGTCTCTGCCCGTCGCCGCCAGAAGGAGAATGTCGGTGATCCGGCCTTCGCCGCCCAGCGCATCGCCCTGGCCAATTTCTACGCCGAAGCGGTGATGACCCTGGCCCCCTCGCGTGTCGATGACATCACCATGGGCGCCGACATGATCGACGAGGTCGGGTTCGGGCTTTAGGAGCGTATCTTTTCCTCCCTGCATGGTGGAGAGAAAAATCGCCTTCCATCCCCCTACATTTTTTCCGGAGGCGCGCCGCGCCATCCGGGACCGACGGGAGACTCATCGCTTGCCAGACAGGCCAGTCGGTCCCGGCTCTCCGCCCCGCTTTTGCGGGGCTGCGGCCGGGAAAAACGGGTTTGAATTGCGGAGGCGGTAGAGGCACGGCTGAGAAACGTAGCGCTTGCCCCCGCCTTGCGTCCGGCCTTCGCCGGACATGCAGCGGGGATGACAAGCTTGATCTGGGCCTCAGACAAACATCGCGTCGGCGTCCGGGTGGCCGCGTCCGTCGAGGAGGCGGATCAGGCCGACGACGCCGCGGACGAGGACCCACAGCCAGATCAGGGCCAGGCCGATCAGGCCGAAGGGTGACAGGATCACGGTCATGATCATGAAGGTGCACACGATGATGCCCAGCACAGCCGTCCAGAATGACTTGATCTGATAGGTGTAGTGCGATTGCAGCCAGTGCGGCGCCCGCTCGCGGCGGGCATAGGCGATGATCACCGCCAGGATGGTGGAGATGCCGATGATGTTGCCGATCAGGAACAGGACATAGTTCAGCCCGGCGAAAAGCTTGTCGTCGCGGTCTGAAGCGTGGCTGTTGCCGGGTTCGATGATCGTCTCTGACATGATGCAAATCTCCTTGTCGGCCAACTTGCCAGACCGGGAGCTGCGGTCCAAGCGGGAAGCCGTCCGGGTCAATCCCCTGCGTCCCGCGTGCCACGCTGTCAGCTTAAAATTCCGTCATTGGCAGGCGGGCTTCTTGGTAATGGCGCGAATTCGACGTATCGAAGTGGCTTGTTTGTCAGGTCAGGTCCTGTTCAGCCAATGTTAGGCAGAATACTCGATATCTTGATCCCGGTTTTGCTGCTGGGCGGGTTGCTGGCCTATCTGGCCCTTATGGCGATCGGATTACTGAGCGGTTGGCATCTGCCCTATCCGGCCAGTTTCTGGTGGCTCGCGGCGACCGGATGCCCGGCACTGGGCGTGGCATTGATTTATTGGCGGGGCCAGTCGGATGGACCTGCCCTGCAAGGGGAAGAGACATGAGCCTGATCGTCACCATGGGTGAGACCGTTCCGGGTCGCGAGATCGACCGAGTGGTCGGCCTGGCCCGCGGCAATGTCGTGCGGGCCCGCTTTTTCGGCCGTGATTTCATCGCCGGACTGCGCAATCTGGTCGGCGGCGAAGTCCCCGAATACACCAATCTTCTCTCGGAATCGCGCGAACAGGCGCTCGACCGCATGGCGAAACATGCCGAAGAGCTGGGCGCCGACGCCATCATCTCCGTCCGCCTGACCACATCATCGGTCATGGAAGGCGCCGCGGAAATCCTCGCCTACGGTACGGCTGTCAAACTGAAATGAGTCCTTTGATGAAGCGTCTTGCGGGCCGTGCGGCCGATGAAATCATGGAAACCGTGCGGTTCATCGGCGGTGTCGTCGCCGTCTGGCTGGGTCTTGTGACCTTCGGCTTTGCGGCCTTCCACATCCCGTCGGAAAGCATGCAGCCCTCGCTGGAAGTCGGCGATCGGGTGCTGGTGTCCAAATGGGCCTATGGCTATTCCGTTCACTCCCTGCCGCTGGGGATTGGCTATGTGCTGCCCGACAGCTGGAATGGCCGCATCGGCTGGTCGCAGCCGCGCCGTGGTGATGTCGTGGTCTTCCGCGACGAGAACCAGACGCCGCCGCGAAACCTCATCAAGCGCGTCACCGGTGTGGCCGGTGATGTGATCGAAGTGCGCGAAGGCCGTCTCTACATCAATGGCGAGGTCGCGCCGCGCATGCTGGAAGATATCCGCACCTATCGCGAGGACCGGACTGGCCAGCCGGTGACGGTAAGCCATTATACCGAGATCCTGCCGGGCGATCGCGATCATCCGATCTATGAGCGGACCGACGATTATCATCTGGACGATTTCGGGCCGGTCACGGTGCGTCCGGGGACTGTCTTTGTGATGGGCGACAATCGGGACGCCTCCAGCGACAGCCGCGCCTCCGGCGGGCCGGGCTTTGTGCCGCTGGAAAATGTCGTCGGCCGGGCCGAGACAGTCCTGTTCACGCTGGAAAGCTGTCGCCGCGAGCAGGGGCTTTATTGCCCGCGCGGCCGGGTCTGGGGCGGGCTGTAGGCCATGTGGCGCTGGGTTGCGGGTCTGGGTCTGATTGTTTTCGGCCTAGCCTCCAGCCTGTTCTCCAGCCTGGCCCTGTTTTCCACGCAGGCGATGAGCATGATGCCGGCCGTCGAGCCCGGACAGCGTTTCATCGTCAACAAGCTGGCCTATGGCTACAGCACGGTCAGCCTGCCGCTGGTCGGTACCCGGCTTGATCCGAACAGGCTGGTTGCCGGACCGGCGCCGCGGCGCGGTGATATCATCGTTTTCCTGGACACGACGCAGAGCCCGGCGCGGACGATTGTCAGCCGCGTCGCTGCCGTGGCGGGTGACGAAGCCGCCTATGATGGTGGGCGCCTTGTCATCAATGGCGATTATGTCCAACGCGACGCACTCGGCCCGGAGACGCTTGTCACCCGGGGCAGGCCACAACAGGTGACCCGATATCGCGAAACGCTTCCCGGTGGCATGTCACACGAGATTTTCGAGCTGGGTGATGAAGGACCGATGGATCAGACCTGGCCCGTTACCGTGCCGGAGGGCCATGTCTTCGTGCTTGGCGACAATCGGGATCAATCTCGTGACAGTCGCGCTCCGGGCGGCCCGGGCATGGTCCCGCTGGCGCGCATTCTGGGTCGTGTCAGCGACTAGTCTGGCGCCAGCTCCGGCACCGCTCTAGTCTCTTCCCAAATCACTCAATCGGGGAGAGGGCGCATGAGCCTCAAGGGAAAGACGATTTTCATCACCGGCGCTTCGCGCGGGATTGGTCTGGCCATTGGCGAGCGCTGTGCCCGTGATGGCGCCAATATCATCATCGCCGCCAAGTCCGACACGGTCGATCCGCGTCTCGAGGGCACGATCCACACTGCCGCCGCGGCGATCGAAGCAGCCGGCGGACAGGCGCTGGCGGTCAAGTGTGATATCCGTGACGAAGCCCAGGTCGAAGCGGCAGTGGAGGCCGGGGTCGAGCGCTTTGGCGGTATCGACGCCGTTATCAACAATGCCTCCGCCATCTATCCGCGGCCGACGGCTGACGTACCGATGAAGCGCTATGACCTGATGCATCAGGTCAATGGCCGCGGCACTTTCCTGACCACGCAGAAATGCCTGCCGCATCTGATGAAGGCGGAAAACCCGCACATCATCGCCCTGGCGCCGCCGCTCGACATGCGCGGCCTGTGGTTCGGACCGCACGTCGCCTATACCTCGGCGAAATACCAGATGAGCCTGTGCATCCTGGGCTGGGGCGAGGAGTTCAAGGGCAAGATCGGCGCCAATGCGATCTGGCCGCGTACTGCGGTCGCCACCGCCGCGATCTCGAACGTTTTGGCCGGCGAAGAGGCGATGAAGAGTTGCCGCAAGCCGGAAATTCTCGCTGACACCGCCTATGCCGTCCTCAACAAGCCGGCGGCGAGCTTCACCGGCAATTTCATCATCGATGACAGCTTCCTGTGGGATGAGGGCGAGCGCGATCTCGACAAGTATTCCTACGATCCGTCGATCGAGCTCCTGCCCGACTTCTTCGTGCCGGAAGAGCCGGCTGCGCCTCCGGGCGTGAAGATCATGGCGATCCCGGCGGCACACTGAGCCGGCTCGCGACAATCCCCGGTCATTGCTCCAGGCCCCGATTTGGCGCAAAACGGACGCAATGACCGACACTTTCCTCACCATGGCCTATGCCATCGCCGCCGGATCGATCGGCTTTGCGCTGGCCATCGCGCTGACCCGTGGCGGTCAGCGCGGCGACCGGTCCTTGTATTTTTGCCTGGCGCTGATCGCGCTGCTGGCACATGTGCTCGGCCAGCTGGTCATTGTCACGGGCGCCTACCGCTATGCGCCGCACCTGGTCGGGGCTGACCTTGTGTTCAAGATGGTGCTGGGCCCGGCGGTCTACTTCTTCGCCCGTGCCCTGATGTCGACGGATAAGCCGCGTTTTGGCGGCTTCGACTGGCTGGTGCTGCTCGGCCCGGTGCTGGTCCTTGTCGCGACCCTGCCCTTCGCCAGCCTGAGCGCCGAACAGAAGCTCGCCCTGGCCGACCCGGCGACCCGAAATCCCGACCACTTCCGGATCGCGCTCTACACCTGCACTGCGTCGCTGGTCATCTTCCTGGCCTTCACCGGTTGCTACCTCGTCGCCGCGCTGAGGCTGCAGGTGCGTCACAGGCGGCGCATGTTGGAAGAGTTTGCGAATGTCGAACGCAAATCCCTCGACTGGCTGCGTACCATCCTGCTGGTATTCGCCGGCGCCTGGACGTTTTTCGCCATCAAGCAGGTCCTGTGGGTCACCGGTACGTCCATCCCGGCCTTCAACATTGCCTTGGCCTTCACGGAAACCCTTGCCATCGCGGCCTTTGCCTATCTCGGTGTGCACCAGCCCGAGCTGCCCTCCGAGCGGAATACCAAGGACAGGGCGAGCACAGCCGACGCGTCAGCCAGACGCCCGATCCTGACCGAACAGCGCATGAGCCGGACGGCCGCGAAACTGGTCGGCGCGCTGGAGGCCGACAAGCTTTACGCCGACAGTGATCTGTCGCTGCGCAAGCTGTCCGACATCACGGGCGTCACCAAGAACCATATCTCCGAGACGCTATCCCAGCATCTCGGCGTCAATTTCTTTGACTTTGTGAACAGCCACCGGGCTGACGAGGCCAAGCGACTTCTGAGCGAGACCGAGCTGAATACGCTGGAAGTCGCCTTCGAGGTCGGGTTCAACTCCCGGTCGACCTTCAACGCGGCGTTCAAGAAACATGTCGGCGCACCGCCGAGCCAGTATCGGGCCGAGGTGCGCAGCGCCGGGCCGCGAGACCTGGAAAACGCCCTCCACTGACACACGTCGATGTCCGAATGGCCCCATTCGGACGACAGGCAGGCCAACCTCCCGCATCAACGGGGGGCCGGTGACCGCGCCGGCTTGGTTCACTGCTTGGTCGACGGAGACGCTCACGCCATGTCTGCAATTCAACATTCTGAACAATCAGCTCGCCGCATGGCACGGCTGGCTGGTTTGTCCTATCTCATCTACACCCTCGCAGGGCTGTACATCACCTTTGGACCGCTACCCGGGCTGAGTACGCTTCTGAGCGGCGAGGCGCCGCCCGAGCGCGACGAATTCCTGTTCCGGACCGGATTTCTGGCCGAGATGGTCATGTATATCTTCGTCGTCGTTTCTGCTGCCGCCATGTATGCCGTGCTGAGGTCGGTGAGCCAGGGCACGGCCATGGTCGGTGCTTTTTGCCGGCTGATCGAAGGCGCGATGGGCGCAACCTTCATCGTCTTCAAATATGCCGCGTTTGCGGCGGTCGTGAATCCCGATCTGAGTCCCGGCTTTTCCGGTGAGGAGCGGTCAGCGCTCGTGACGCTCCTGCGCGACGTCTACGGGTCGACGATCTATTTGCTGCTGATCCCGATGGCCGTTGGCGGTGTCCTCTACTTTGCCCTGTTTTTCCGGGCGCGCTTCATCCCGCGCTGGCTCGCGGCCTGGGGCGTTTTAACCTATTTCGTGATCGGAACGCTGGCCGGTGTGATCATCCTGTTCCCGTCCGTGAGGGAGCACGTCATGTTGTTCTTCATTCCGGGCGCCCTGTTTGAATGGGTTGTGGCGTTCTGGCTGCTCTTCGCAGGGATCAACACCCGGCACTGGTGGGGCAAGTCCTCCGGCGCCACTGAGGGTGCCACTGCTCCCTGACGGCGCCTCTGCACAGGGTGTGATGGTCGTCACACCCTGTGTAAGTCTTTGCCGCACAACACAACTTTGACATTGTATGAATCCGATTCACCATTAGCGTCGGCCTTGTCAAAACAGGACAGTGAGGGGCGGAGCAATGCGGACGCGATCAGGGGGTGGTTGGATCAGTGTGGTGGTGATAGCCGGCGTGGCCATCGGCTTCGCGATCGCCTGGATACAGGGGGGCTCGCCCTACGGTTTCTGACGGGCACCCGCGGGTCGCATTGCGGCACGAAAATCCCGCTTGCGCTTTTTCAAAATTCGCCAATATGGGAGTTGGAGCGTCGCACTCTGCGGCCGGGCTCACATGATGAGCTGCCGCTGATCCTTCGCCTGCCGTCGACGCGGCCGGCCGGAGTGACCCATTCATGCTTCTCGTGGACACCTATCTGGCTCCCAGCCCCCTGGAAGGGCTGGGCGTTTTTGCTTCTCAAACCATCCCCGCCGGCACGCTGGTCTGGGTGCTCGACCCGGCCGTCGACCTGATCCTGACCGAGGCCCAGCTGGCCGAACGGCCGCAGATCTACCGTCAGTTCATGCAGCGCTATGCCTATTTCGACCGCAGCCTGAACGGCTATCTGCTCGATGGCGATCATGCCCGCTTTCTCAATCATGCCGCCGAGCCGAATATCGATTTTCGGGCCGACGGCAATGGCGAAGCCCGCCGCGAGATCCTGCCGGGAGAGGAAATCCTGTGCGACTACAGCCAGTTCATGGAGAATGTCGTGCTCCTGCCAAGCTCGGCCCGTCCGGGCGCGGCCATTGTCGCGGCCTGAATTTGTGGGCCAGGCAGGCCGTGTCGGGACTGGCCAGCGCGGCGTGACCGCCGCACACTGGCCGCCATGAAAACCACGATCTTTGACAGTCCCGCCAGCCGTCTCCATCTCGTCCCGCCCGGTCATCCCGAGCATGTCGGCCGCTATGAGGCGGTGCGTGAGGCATTGCTGGCCCTGCCAGGCTGTGACTGGCGCGAGGCGCCGACGGCGGCGATGACCGATGTGGCCCGTTTCCATAGCGCCGCCCATGTTGATCGCGTCCTGACCGCCTGTGCCGATGCGCCGGCCGGCCAGTGGCTGGCGCTGGACCCGGACACGCTGGTCTGTGACCGCTCGGCGGCCGCCGCCCTGGGCGCTGTCGGTGCGGCTGTTGCCGCGGTCAATCAGGTGATCGCCGATGAAGGCGGCGCGGCTTTTGTGCTGGCCCGTCCGCCCGGCCACCACGCCGAGCCTGACCGGCCGATGGGCTTTTGCCTGTTCAACACCATCGCCATTGCCGCTGCCCATGCGCTGGAGGTGCATGACCTGACCTCGGTCGCCATTGTCGATATCGATGTCCATCACGGCAATGGCACGCAATGTCTGGCCGAGCGTGAGGCGCGGGTCTTTTTCGCCTCGCTGCACCAGGCGCCGCTCTATCCCGGGACGGGCGGCGAGGGCGAGACCGGTCTCAATGGCAATGTCCTCAATTGCCCGATGCCGGATGGGGTGACGGGGCAGCAATGGCGTCAGCGATTCGAGGCCGCTGTCCTTCCGGCGCTGCGCCGGGCGCGGCCGCAACTGGTTCTGGTCTCGGCCGGATTTGATGCGCATGCGGACGATCCGGTCGGTGGCTGGGGCCTGCGCAGCAATGACTATGCCTGGGCGGCCGGACAACTGGCTGGCATTGCGCGAGATTTTGGCGGCTCGCGGCTTGTTTCCGTGCTGGAGGGTGGCTACGACTGTCCGGCCCTGGGGCGATCGGCGGCGGCATTTGTCGACGCGTTGTCCCAGGCGTGAGATCCGAATTCTGCCAGGCTGCGACGGGGCGTGCCGGCTGCCGAGCTTGCCCCGCGCTGGCCCCCGCGCGTGACCGTGACATTGCATGACCGAGATCGACACCACCGGCGCCGCGCGGCGCGGCTACATCACCATCGCCCGCCACGGCCAGCCGCTCGCCAATCGCGAGGCGATGATGGACTGGCGCGGCTATGAGGACTGGTGGGACAATATCTACCAGCCGGCTCCGCTGGTTGAAGGCCAGGTCGCGCCCGAGCCGCTGAAGGACCAGGCGGTCGGCGCCCGGACGATATTCGCCTCGACACTGCGCCGGGCGATCGAGACCGCCCAGGCGGTCGCGCCGGGCCGTGAGCTGGTGATCGAGGGCGATTTTGTCGAGGCCGAATTGCCGCCGCCGCCCTGGCCCGGGCGTTTCATGGCCAAGACCTGGGGCGTGTTTGCGCGCTGTACCTGGTGGCTGGGCCAGTCGCGTGGCCGGGAAAGCCGCATCGAAGCCGACCAGCGCGCCGCCCGCGCTGTTGGCCGACTGATCGAGGCTGCCGAGAGCGGACCTGTGGTGTGCTGCGCCCATGGCTGGTTCAACCGCATGATGCGGCCCCATCTCAAGGCGGCCGGCTGGGTCTGCGTGCGCGATGGCGGGGATAGTTACTGGTCCTGGCGCCGCTATGAGTATCGCGGCGATCGGGGCGCTGACTGAACGGGCGATTGCGGCGCCGGACGGGGCTTTCTATGGTGGCCCCCCAATTCCGACCCGACCGATGACGGAGAGACAGGATGGCGTCCGAGCCGCATGCCGACATTGCGACCCTGAGCTTTGAAAATGCCCTTGCCGAGCTGGAAGGCATTGTCCGCCAGCTTGAGTCCGGCGAGGTCGAACTGGAACGCTCGATCGAGATTTATGAACGCGGCGCTGCCCTGCGGGCCTATTGCGACAGCAAGCTGAAAAGTGCCGAGCTGAAGGTCGAGAAAATTGTCCGCGGCGAGGACGGCCAGCCGGCAACGGAGCCGGCCGGGCTCGACCCGGCATGACGGATACGGCGCCCGGAACCGCGTCGATCGAGGATTTTCTCAAACTCGACATCCGGGTCGGCACCGTGGTGCGGGCTGAAGACTTCCCCGAAGCCCGCAAGCCGGCCATCCGCCTGTGGATCGATTTCGGTGGCGAGCTGGGGACGAGGAAATCCTCGGCCCAGATCACGGCTCATTATACGCCGGACGCGCTGATCGGCCGCCAGGTGCTGGCGGTGGTGAATTTTCCGCCGCGCCAGATCGGCCCGATGCGCTCTGAAGTGCTGACTCTCGGCGTTTCTGATGGCATGGGAGAGATCGTGCTGATGGCACCGGATCAGGCGGTGCCGGATGGCTCGCGCCTGCACTAGGCATGCAAGCGGGTCCGCGCTGGCAATGGCGCGACCCGGGGGACAGGACAGTCAGGGCAGGACAGGCAGGGCCAATGGAGAATTTCGAACAGCGACTCAATGAGCATGCCGACCGCGTCACGGTCGCGCTTGATGCGTTGCTGCCGCGCGCCGAGGGACCGGAAGCCCATCTCAATTCCGCCATGCGCTATGCGGCCCTGGGGCCGGGCAAGCGCCTGCGTCCCTTCCTGACCATCGAGGCCGGCCATCTTGTCCATGCCGATGAGCGCGGCGTCCTGCGGGCCGCCTGCGCGCTGGAATGCATCCATGCCTATTCGCTCATCCATGACGACCTGCCCTGCATGGATGATGACGACATGCGTCGCGGTCGCCCGACCGTCCACAAGGCCTATGACGAGGCCACTGCGGTCCTCGCCGGCGACGGTCTGCAGTCGATCGCCTATGAGATCCTCGCCCATCCCGACACCCATCAGCGCGGCAGTGTGCGGGCCCGTCTGGTCGAGCGCCTGTCTCGCGCCTCGGGTCCCTATGGCATGGTCGGCGGCCAGATGATCGATATCCGCGCCGAGACCGAGCAGTTCGACATTTCCGTGGTCACCCGCATGCATCGCATGAAGACCGGGGCGCTGATTTCCTACGCCGTCGAAGCCGCCACCATCCTCAAGGATGTTGATGATCCTGTACGCCGGGCGCTGGAAGGGTTTGCCCATGATCTCGGCTTGGCCTATCAGATCACGGATGATCTCCTGGATGCCACAGGCGATGAGGATGAGGCGGGCAAGGCGGTCGGCAAGGATGCCGGTCAAGGAAAAGCCACCTTTGTCACCATTCTGGGCATTGAGGGCGCGCGTGACCGTTCGCGGCACTTGGCCGCACAGGCCAAGGAACACCTTGATCCATTTGGTGCGCGGGCAGATGTATTGAGAGAGGCCGTCGACTTCATTCTGGCGCGGCGCTCGTGAAAGGCCGCATGTCCATGACGCCGAAAACCCCGATCCTAGACACCGTCAATTCGCCGGCAGACCTGAAAAACCTGCCGCTCGACCGGCTCAAGTCGCTGGCCGATGAAGTGCGGGCCGAAACCATTGACGCTGTCTCGGTCACCGGCGGGCATCTGGGTGCCGGTCTCGGCGTGGTCGAGCTGACCACGGCGCTCCACCACGTCTTCGACACCCCCACCGACACGCTGATCTGGGATGTCGGACACCAGTGCTATCCGCACAAGATCCTGACCGGTCGCCGCGACCGTATCCGCACCTTGCGCCAGCCCGGCGGCCTGTCCGGCTTTACCAAGCGCTCGGAAAGCGAATACGACCCGTTCGGTGCGGCCCATGCCTCGACCTCCATTTCGGCCGCGCTCGGCTTTGCCGTGGGGCGCGACCTCAAGGACGAGAACCGCAATGTGATCGCGGTCATCGGCGATGGCTCGATGTCGGCCGGCATGGCCTATGAAGCGATGAATAATGCCGGTCATATCGGTGGCCGGCTGATTGTCATCCTCAACGACAATGACATGTCCATCGCCCCGCCGGTCGGCGCGATGAGCCATTATTTCGCCCGCCTGGTCTCCTCGCAGCGCTACCGCTCCATCCGCAAGCTCGGCAAGGGTGTCGCCAAGGCGCTTCGGGTCGAAGAAGCGGCACGCCGGGCCGAGGAATACATGCGCGGAATGGCCATGGGCGGCACGCTGTTTGAGGAGATGGGCTTTCGCTATGTCGGCCCGATCGACGGCCATGATCTCGACCAGCTGGTCCCGGTCCTGCGCAATGTGCGCGATGGCGATAACGGCCCGGTCCTGATCCATGTCGTGACCCAGAAGGGCAAGGGCTATGCGCCCGCCGAGGCGTCCGACGACAAGTATCATGGCGTCGCCAAATTCAACGTCATCACCGGCGAGCAGCAAAAGTCCAAGGCCGCCGCACCGTCCTACACCAAGGTCTTCGCCCAGCAGCTGATCCGTGAAGCCGAGGCCGACAGCCGCGTTGTCGGCGTCACCGCGGCCATGCCGGGCGGTACCGGGCTGGACCTGTTCGGGGAACGCTTCCCGGACCGCATGTTTGATGTCGGCATTGCCGAACAGCACGCCGTCACCTTCGCCGCCGGCCTTGCTGCCGATGGCATGAAGCCCTTCGCGGCGATCTATTCGACCTTCCTGCAGCGCGGCTATGACCAGGTCGTGCATGATGTGGCGATCCAGAAACTGCCCGTCCGCTTTGCCATCGACCGGGCCGGTCTGGTCGGTGCCGATGGTGCCACCCATGCCGGCAGTTTCGATATCGGCTATCTTGGCGCCTTGCCGGGCATGGTGCTGATGGCCGCTGCCGACGAGCTGGAATTGTCGCGCATGGTCAAGACTGCCGCCCTGATCGATGACGGCCCGTCCGCCTTCCGCTATCCGCGCGGCAATGGCACCGGCATTGAAATTCCCGACCAGATCGAGCCGCTGGAGATCGGCAAGGGCCGTATCGTCCGCGAGGGCTCGCGCATCGCCATCCTGTCGCTCGGCACCCGCCTCGAGGAAAGCCTCAAGGCCGCCGACGCGCTGGCCGCCCAGGGTTTCTCGACCACCGTCGCCGATGCCCGCTTCGCCAAGCCGCTGGACGAGGATCTCATTCTGCGCCTGGCGCGCGAGCATGAAGTCCTGATCACGGTGGAAGAGGGCGCGGTCGGCGGTTTCGGCGCCTTCGTCCTGCACATGCTGGCCGACAAGGGCGCCCTTGATCGCGGCCTGCGCATCCGCACCCTGACCCTGCCGGACGTCTTCCAGGACCAGGAAGCCCCGTTCGACATGTACGAAACCGCCGGCCTCAACGCCCGCCACATCGCCGCCAAGGCACTGGAAGCCATGGGCAAGGATGATGCGGCTGCGGAACGTGTCGCGGCGGCGTTGATTGCGGGTTAGGGGCGACCAGCCCGTGGCTTCGTGCGCCTCGCGCAGATCAGCCAATCCAGTGTTGTCATCCCGGATGGACGCCCCGCGAAGGCGGGGCGAAAGTCCGGGACCAATATGTTGCCATCAGTGAGGTCCCCGTCTTGCGTCCGGCCTTCGCCGGACATCCAACGGGGATGACAAGCGCTGTGTGCCCGGCACGATTTCAAAGGTCCTCGCCCAGACAAGGCGCGGGGGACCGCGAAGCGGCGGAGTGGGTGACGGGCCGTCAGTGACGGAACGCTGGCGCGTTTCACCCCTTCCGGCCCTTCGGGCCACCTTCCCCATCAAGTGGAAGGACCTGTTTCCGGCGATGAGCGCGGCCTCACACCCAGCTTCTCCCCTTCCGGGGAGAAGTGGCCCGCAGGGCCGATGAGGGGCGGCGCGTCAGCGCCATCCAAATCTCTTTCTTGCGCCGCGGCGCCGCACCCCTACCGGAACAGCATCACCGGAACAGCATCACCGGGATGTGGCAATTGCGGATCATGTCGGTGGTGGTGGAGCCGATGACCAGGTTGCGCATGCGCGAATGGCCGTAGGCGCCCATGACCAGGAGCGAGATGGCTTCGTCCTCGACATAATCGACAATCACCTTGTCGGGATCGCCGGCGCGAATGGCGGTGGTGACGGTGTGGCCGGCCGCGCGCAGGTCCTCGGCGGCGGATTCCAGGGCGTCGATGCGAGTGGTGTCGTCCTTGCCGACCGTCAGCAGGTGCAGCGGGATGCCCTTGAAAAGCTGGCCGCCGGCAATGTGGCTGACGGCTTTGCGTGCACTCGCACCGCCGTCAAAGGCAATCAGCGCCCGTGTCACCGGGGCGTATTTGCGCGAGGCGACCATGACCGGCTTGTGGGCGGCGCGGACAATGCGTTCCAGGTTCGAGCCGAGATGCTCGGCTGCAAAGTCAGCCGCTTCGCCGCGCTTGCCGATCAGGATCAGGTCGGCATCACCCTCCACCTGTTGCAGCGCCTCAACCAGATCGCCGTGCCGCAGGCGGAGGGCGATGTCGGTCACGCCCTTGTCGGTGAGATAGGCTGCCGCCGCATCGAGAATGGCGCGGCCACGCTCCTTGGCCAGCTTGGCGCGTTCCTCGTCATGGGCAGCGAGCTTGTCCAGCAGGTCGTGCTTGGCGCCAAAGCCCAGCGATCCGGACAGGTTGGCGGGCAGGCTCTGCGTGTCGCGGCGTCCGAGCACATGCAGCAGTTCGATCTCGGCGCCCATGGTCGCGGCGACCCAGGCGGCGTGGTCACAGACGCTTTCGCCATAGGCCGAACCGTCGACGAGAAGGATGAGTTTGGTCATGGCAATCGCTCCTAATGGCCCATCAGCTTGTCGAGTGCGCCGGGCGTATCGTGGATGCCCAGGCGGTCGACCAGCGTCTTGCTGGCCTCGTTCATGCCCAGCAGCTGGACCTCGGCACCTTCGCGCCGGAATTTCAGGACGGCCATGTCGACCGCGGCGACGCTGGACAGATCCCAGACATGCGCCTGTCCCAGATCAATGATCACGGTGTCGACCGCATCCTTGAAGTCGAAGGCACGCAGGAAGTCCTCGGTCGAGGCGTAGAAGAGCTGGCCATCGACGCGATAGGTGCGGGTCCGCCCGTCAGCGGACACCTCGCTGGTGACCGTGAAGGCGCGGGATATCCGCCAGGCGAAGAACAGCCCGCTGAGCAGCACGCCGACACCGACACCGATGGCCAGATTGTGGGTGGCAACGACGCCGATCACGGTGGCAACCATGACGAAGCTGGAGCTCTTGGGGTGTTCCCGCAGATTGCGGATCGAACTCCACGAGAAGGTGCCGACCGAGACCATGATCATGATCGCCACCAGGGCCGGCATCGGGATTTGTGCGACCAGATCGCCGAGTACCAGGATCATGAACAGCAGCACCGAGCCGGCGGTCAGCGCCGACAGTCGACCGCGGCCGCCTGATTTCACATTGATCACCGATTGCCCGATCATGGCGCAACCGGCCATGCCCCCGAAGAAGCCGGTGATCGAATTGGCGATACCCTGACCGATACATTCGCGATTGCGGTCGCTGGGCGTGTCGGTGAGATCATCGACAATCTGGGCCGTCATCAGAGATTCCAGCAGACCCACGGCGGCCACGGCGGCCGAGTAGGGCAGGATGATCATCAAGGTCTCGAGATTGAACGGGATGTCCGGGATCAGGAAGACCGGCAGCGTGGTCGGCAGCTCGCCCATGTCGCCGACCGTGCGCACATTGTCCCAGCCGAAGAAGAGCGCCAGGCTTGTCAGGACGATAATGCAGACCAGCGGCGAGGGGATGGCCTTGGTGATGTAGGGGAAGCCGTAAATGATCACCAGGCCGGCGGCGACCAGCACATAGGTGAAGGCGCTGACATTGGTCAGCTCCGGCAGTTGCGCCATGAAGATCAGGATCGCCAGCGCATTGACGAAGCCGGTGATCACCGAGCGCGAGACAAAGCGCATCAGGTCGCCCAGCTTGAGGAAACCGGCGCCGATCTGCAGCAGGCCAGCGACCACGGTCGCGGCGAGCAGGTATTGCAGCCCGTGTTCGCGCACCAGGGTGACCATGAGGACGGCGGTCGCCGCGGTGGCCGCACTGATCATGCCCGGACGGCCGCCGGTGAAGGCGATGATCACCGCGATGGAGAAGCTGGCATACAGCCCGACCCGCGGATCGACCCCGGCGATGATGGAAAAGGCGATCGCTTCCGGGATCAGCGCCAGCGCCACCACAATGCCGGCCAGCACGTCACCGCGCAGGTTGAAAAACCAGGTGCGGCGGATCTGATCGAAAAGGGCCGGGTCGAGTGTGGGAAGTCGCATGGTGGTGTCCGTTCGTTCACGCGGGCATCCGGGCAATGGGTGCTCGTTGCGCAGTGTTCTGGCGGCCAAGCCGCAAATGGTCGGAACGCGTTGTGAGATCAGCGCTGCCCCGCAAAGGGCCACGCCGCAGCGGTGCGCGAGGCGATAGCACAGACAACGGACTTGGCAAACCGGGAAGGAGGAGGTGACAGGTCCTCGCCCTTGATGGGCGAGGTGGCTGGGCGCGTAGCGGCCAGACGGAATGGGTGATGGGCGGTCGGGGACGGAACGCTGCGCGTTTCACCTCATCCGACCCGGCGCAATGCGCCGGCCCACCTTCCCCATCAAGGGGAAGGACCTCTTTCATGCGGCGCATACTGGTCCACCTCGCGGCCCCCGCTAAACTGGCCTCCCAACCAACCCCAACCGGACCTCGCCCATGCGTGCAGACCTCTATCTCGTCGAACACGGTCATTTCGACACGCGCGCCCGTGCCCAGGCGGCGATTGCGGCGGGGAAGGTGTCGGTGAATGGGATCAAGGTGTCCAAGCCGTCGCAGAAGATCGCGGACGGGGCGCAGATCATCGCCGAGGCGGCGCATCCCTGGGTGTCGCGGGCGGCGCTGAAACTGGTGGCGGGGCTGGACGGGTTTGGCGTGGATCCGGCGGACCGGGTCTGTCTGGATGTCGGCTCATCGACGGGTGGTTTTACCGAAGTCCTGCTGTCGCGCGGGGCGCGGCATGTCTATGCCGTGGATGTCGGGCGGGACCAGTTGCACGCCTCGCTTCAGGCCGACCGGCGGGTCACTTCGCTGGAGGCGACCGATGCCAGGTCATTGGCAGGGGAGATGTTTTCCGAGCCGCCCTCGCTGGTGGTCTGCGATGCCAGCTTCATCTCGCTGCTCAAGGTCATCGCCCGGCCCCTGGCATTGAGTGCCGCGACGAGCGATCTGATCGCGCTCGTCAAACCCCAGTTCGAGGTCGGCAAGGCCTTGATCGGCAAGGGCGGTCTGGTGAAAAGCGACAGCGCGCGAGATGACGCGGTCGCGGCCGTACGGGCAGGCCTGGAAGGCCTGGAAGGCTTTTCGGTACACGCGGTCATGGAAAGTCCGATCGAAGGCGGCGACGGCAACAGGGAATACCTTATCGCCGCCAGCCGCTGTCTTCAAACCTGAATCCCCTGTGACGTGTTGTCTGGGGCGTGAGGTCTACTGACCGTAGGTGTCGGCCGGGCGCCAGATACCGTCGTTGCCCTGACACATATAGACCTGGTCGGTGACGGTCTGGCCGTAGGCGTCCATGCGGCGGGTCTGCGACCAGTGACAGGCACCGGTGGCCGAGTTTACCTGATAGCCGGCGCTGCTCTGCGACTGGCCGTCATAGGCCGAGGCATTGTAGGTGCGGGCCTGGTCAGCGCGCTCGGCGCCACCCAGCAATTCACCTGACGAGCCGTAATTGTCGGCGTGGTAGGCATTGTCGTCGTAATAGGCGCTGTCGTCATAACCGGCCTGGTACTGGTCGTCATAGTACGCATCATTCTGGTTGTAGGCGCTGTTGTCGTAATAGCCGCCTGGCTTGCCCGGATAAGGGTTTTGCGGATTGGCGCGGACGGCATTGCAGTCGCCGCCACCGGCAATGCCGGCTCCGATCACCGCGCCGACACCGGCGCCGGCAATGGTGCCAACTTCCTCGGCATTGCCGCGATCACGGTGTTGATAGCGATTGCCACGACCGCGGCCCCAGCTGCCATGCCCACCGCGTCCACCGCGACCATAATGGCGGTCGCGGCCATGGCGGTTATTATTGCTGTCATCGGCGAGTTCATTACCGATCACGGCGCCGAGCAGGCCACCGATGATGGCGCCGGCGACCTGACGGCCCTGGCGTTCGGACTCGCAGTCCTGATAATTCTGGGCCTGATAATTCTGGGCCTGATAGCTCTGGGCCTGGGCCATGGACGGCAGGGCGACACTCAGGGCCGTTGCGGCGAGAAGCGTTGGGGTCAGCAGTTTCATCTCTACCTCCGACTTGGGGCTGCCCGACGGATGTCGCCGGTGTTGATCCAAGGTCTAGCGCGCCGTCGATGAGCCGCACATGAACGGCACAATGAACAATACGCAAGAAAAAGGCCGACCCGGCTGGATCGGCCTTTCTCCTTCGTGACCCCACGCACACAGGGTCACCGGTCTGTCTGGCTTGCGCCTACTGGTATTGCGAGACCTGCCAGTCGCCATAGGCGTCCCGGCACATGCGAACCCGGTCGTAATTATAGGTGCCGTCGGGCATGTAGATTTCGGCATCACCCCAGCGACATTCGACGCCGGCATTGTAATAGGTCTCGCGGATGATCACCGCACCGCGCACGCCGGAATAGGGATTGCCCCAGTAATAGGGTTGTCCGTACTCGAAGGCGTAATTCATCGCGTAGTGATACTGGGCGCGATCGCAATCATCGAAACGGCTGACCGTGCTGCCCAGGGCCGCACCGAAGCCTGCGCCGAGCAGGATGCCGGCACCGACACTGTCATCGCCTGCGGCTGCGCCGCCGATGATGGCGCCCAGCAGGGCGCCGACCACGGCACCGTCACCATTGTTGTTATAGCGGCAAATGCCGTCGTAATAGGCGAACTGGCGGTTGGAATAGCCGTAATCATAATAGCGCGTGTTGTAGCGCCAGCGGCTGGACGGTCCCCAGCTGCCGTAATAGCGCGAGTTCGACCAGCCATGGTTCATGTGGCGGATCCAGCGGCGCTGGGCCTGATGTCGACGTTGGTCGTGATAGAAGTTGTAACGCCGCTGCGCGCGTTCCCAGCGTCGACGGTCACGACGGTCATCCCGGTCACGCCATTCGCGCCAGTCGCGTCGGTATCCGGGGCGGTGTGCGTCCGGCCGGCGCCGGTCACGATCCCAACCGGTATCCCGGTGGCCGCGGCCTGGCCGGCTGTCAGGTCGACGGCCGCCCGGGCGGGTGTCTGGGCGACGGGGCCGGTCTGGCCGCGTATCGGGACGACGGCCATCACGGCCCCGCGTGTCCGGGCGGCGATCGCCGGGCCCGCGTGTGTCGGGGCGTCCGGGGCGACCCGGGCGGGTATCGGGGCGTGTGCCGCCGGGGCGGCGAGCATCCGGGCGGCGGTCATTCGGGTTCACACCGACCGGGCGACCTGGACGTCCGGGGCGGGTATCGGGGCGTGTACCGCCGGGGCGGCGAGCATCCGGGCGGCGGTCATTCGGGTTCACACCGACCGGGCGACCCGGACGTCCGGGCCGGGTATCGGGGCGCGTGCCGCCGGGGCGGGTTGCAGGACGACCGGGACGGGTGTCCGGTCCGCGGCCACCGGGGCGGGCGTCCGGACGGCGACCACCCGGACGGGCGTCGGGGCTGCGGCCACCTGGGCGTGATTCAGGGCGTCGCGGTCGGTCCGGACGGGATGTCGGACCCGGGCGGTCGCGTGAGGTCGGCCGGGTGACCGGTGGTGCATCGCGTCGCGTCGCTGCATCGCGTCGCGTCCGCTCTGTCCGCGCTTCGCCGCGTTGCGGATTGCCGCCACGACGGGCCCCACGACCGGAATCATTGCCATCCGAGCGCCGGACCTCATCGCCACCGCCGCGGCGCTGGGCCTCGGCCGGTGCCGTTGCGAAAGCTGTCGGCAGGAGGATGAGTGTGGCGAGCGAGGCGCAAAGCCATTTGTGCTTGAGCAGCTGCATGGGGCGTTCTCCGGCTGTCGCCGGGCAGACCCGGCCAATCTGCAGCAAGCCTAGAGATTCGCGTATGAGCCGAACATGAACGCCGGGTTCACCTTTGGGGTCAGTACGCCGATTGGCCCGCATGGCGCAGCTTCTGGTCGGCCAGGACCAGCGCTGCCATGGCCTCGCCGACCGGGACGGCACGGATGCCGACGCAGGGGTCATGGCGGCCGCGGGTCTCGATCACGGTCTCCTCGAAATTGCGGTCCAGCGTGTTGCGCTCGACCGTGATCGAGGAGGTCGGTTTGACGGCAAAGCGGACCACCAGGTCCTGCCCGGTCGAAATGCCGCCCAGCACGCCGCCATTATGGTTGGACAAAAAGACCGGCCCGTCCTCGCCCATGCGCATCTCGTCCGCGGCGTCTTCACCGCGCATCGCGGCCGAGCCGAACCCGGCCCCGATCTCGACGCCCTTGACCGCATTGATGGTCATCATGGCGGCGGCCAGCTCACTGTCGAGCTTGGCATAGACGGGGGCACCCCAGCCGACCGGGACGCCGGAGACCACGACTTCGACGATGGCGCCGGTCGATGAACCAGCCCGGCGCAGCGCGTCCATGTCCGCTTCCCACAGGGCGGCGGTTGTGGCGTCGGGGCAGAAGAAAGGGTTGTTGCTCACCTCGTCCCAGTCCCAGCGGCTACGGTCGATGGCGCGATCACCCACTTGCACCAGCGCGGCGCGGATCGAGATGCCGTCGCCCAGCACCTTGCGGGCAATGCCGCCGGCGGCGACCCGCATGGCCGTCTCACGGGCCGAGGAACGGCCACCGCCGCGATAATCGCGGATGCCGTATTTCATGTCATAGGTGTAGTCGGCATGGCCGGGACGCCATTTGTCGCGGATGGCGCTGTAATCCTTCGAGCGCTGGTCGGTATTCTCGATCATCAGGCTGATCGGCGCGCCCGTCGTCACCGGCCCGTCCGTGCGGTCATCCTCGAACGTGCCGGACAGGATGCGGACCTGGTCGGGTTCCTGGCGCGGCGTGACATGGCGCGAAGTGCCCGGACGGCGCAGGTCGAGGAAGGGCTGAAGATCGGTTTCGGTCAGCGGAATGCCGGCCGGGCAACCATCGACGACCGCGCCGATGGAGGGGCCATGGCTTTCGCCCCAGGTGGTGACCCGGAAAAGATGTCCGAACGTGTTGTGTGACATGATGTATCCGCCTTGAGTGCGGGCAGATTAGACACAGGCCGTGGCTACGTCACGCCGCCGACTGCGCTTTGCGGACCCAGCGGGCGAGGCGGGTGGTCACCGAGGGGCGTGAGAATTCGTGCATGAAGGCGTCGAGGTCGGCGGCGTCGGGGAAATCGGATCGCGGATCGACCGGCGCCTCCTCGGCGGACTGCACGCGGATCGTCACGCTGATGCGCTCTTCGCCGACGGCGGCCAGGTCTGTCCCGTCACGTGTGCCGGGCGGAATGCGAACCAGCAGGGATTTGTCGCCGTGGCGCAGGGTGCGGGTCAGACCGCGTTCTGCCTGCGCCGCCGTGATCTCGATTTCCAGACAGACCGGCGCCGAAGCGCGGATATAGTCCATGGCGGCGACAATCCGGGCGAGTTCGGCCAGCGTCGCAGCAGTCGGCGGCGTGACATCGGGATGCAGGCGTTTGACGCGGCTGCGAAACGCCGCACGCGCCGCCGCAACACCGTCCACCGGGGCGACGCCCAGGACAGCGAAAGCCGCATCCAAACTCACAACACGCGATGTCATGAGCTTGATCTAACACGAGAAGATTCCTGAAAGGTTGACGGGCGGGAAACCTGGATAGACGGGAAAGAACAGGGACACGTACTGATTTCACGCGCGCCCCGCGCGCGATGAACCATAAATCCCATGTCAGCCAGCGGGCCGTATCGGGGTATTGAGGTCAAGGGCGGCGCAGCCGCCGCTTCGCGGTTTCACCCTTGAGCTCAATACCCCGATACGGCGAACTCCCGGCAAGGGATTTATGGTGCAACAGGCGCGCGGGTGCGCCTGACCTGACGTCGTACCGCCTTCTGTATGACGCTTCTGTACTAACTGAAATTAGTGCCAGTCCCGGTTATTCCTTTCCAATAAACGGGGACACGTACCGTTTTTCACTAACGCCCCTCTACTCCCCCGCGCCCCCAGCGCAAACCCCACCATAAACCGCTTGCCGAGAGTTCGCCGTATCCGGTTCTTCAGGTCAAGGGCGCCGCAGGCGCCGCTCCGCGGTTTCACCCTTGAGCTGAAGAACCGGATACGGCCTGCTGGCTGACAAGCGATTTATGGATCGGCCTGCGCGCAGCGCTCCTGTTCTAGCCACCAGCCCGTCCGCGGGCGAATGACGCACCGCCAAAGCTTGACGCGGCGTGCCATGGGCTTACCTAGGCGCACGTGTTCCAGGAGCGCCCGACATGTCTGACGACAAACTCATTCCCGCCACACCCGATGCCGACGCCTATGCCAAGACGGCAGACGCCAATGCCGCGGAGATCTTTGATAGGGATGAGCCCTTTGCCCTGTTTGCCGACTGGCTGACCGAGGCGAAGAAGAAAGAGCCCAATGACGCCAACGCGATGGCGCTGGCGACGGCGGATGCGTCCGGCCTGCCGGATGTGCGCATGGTGCTTTTGAAGGATGTCGATGCCGACGGTTTCGTCTTCTACACCAATCTGGAAAGCGGCAAGGGCGGGCAGCTGGCGGACAATCCGCAGGCGGCGCTGTGCTTTCACTGGAAGTCCCTGCGTCGTCAGGTGCGGGTGAGGGGGGCGGTCGAGCCGGTTAGCGCCGGGGAGGCCGATGCCTATTTCGCCTCCCGGGCGCGGGACAGCCGGATCGGCGCCTGGGCCTCGAAACAGTCGCGCCCGCTGGAAAGCCGTTTCGCCCTGGAAAAGTCGGTTGCTCGCGAGGCGGCGCGCTTCGGTCTGGGCGAGGTGCCACGGCCGCCGCACTGGTCGGGCTTTCGCATCCGCCCGTTGAGCCTCGAGTTCTGGCGCGACCGGCCCTTCCGTCTCCATGATAGAATGTTTTTTGACAGGCCGGATTTGGGGTCGACTTGGACGGTAACCCGGTTGTATCCCTGAACCGGATGCCTGAGGGGGCCCGAGTTGTGGACGCTTTGACGAATATTCTGCGCCTGGTGATCCAGACGCTCGGCTGGATCCTGGTCCTTCTGGTGCTGGCGACGCCGCTCTGGTTCCTGGTCGCCGCACTTGGCACCAAGCTGGGCTTTTGGGGCTATGAGTTCGGTCTCGACTGGATGACGCTGGAAATCGGGCCGCATCTGGTTCTGGCCTGTGCTGTTGCCGGCGTGCTGATGGGCATCCTGCTTGTCGCCCACCGGTTTGCGGCGCGGCGCTGGGTCGGTGTGGTCAGCCTGCCCATCCTGGCCCTGGTGATCGCGGGCGGCGGCTATGCCGGGCGCTATGTTTACGACGGGCTGACCGCCAGCCGCCCCTATGTGCTGGACGTGACCACCGACGCTGCCGAACCGCCGCACTTCACCGCCGCCTATGCGTCGCGCCGCGGCGATGCCCGCCGCTCGCTGGACTATGATCCGGACTCGGCTGTCGTCCAGGCCGAGCATTATCCGCACCTCACCAGCCTGATC
The DNA here is from genome assembly GCF_000014745.1 of Maricaulis maris MCS10. Lineage (NCBI taxonomy): Bacteria > Pseudomonadati > Pseudomonadota > Alphaproteobacteria > Maricaulales > Maricaulaceae > Maricaulis > Maricaulis maris. Next base: position 949,944 of record NC_008347.1, read on the forward strand.
ATCGAACAGGACGCCCGCTCCGCCTTCCGCGAAGCCCTGGTCTATGCCCGCGACAGTGGCTGGCGGATCGGGACCGCCTCGGATTCAGCCGGCATGTTCGAAGCCGGCGCCGAAGGCCTGGTTTACGGTTTTCGGGACGATATCTCGGTGCGTGTGCGCGAACTCGAAGACGGGCGCACGCAGATCGACATCCGCTCCCTGGCCCGCCAGCCCGTCCACGATCTCGGCCGCAATGCGCGCCGGGTCGAGCGGTTCCTGGCCGTGATGGGCGGCGAGGGCGACGCCGGGTAGCTCGGCGCTTGTCATCCCTGATGGACGCCCGGCGAAGGCCGGGCAAAAGTCAGGGACCTATGTGATTGCGGGCAGTTAGGTCCCCGCCTTGCGTCCGGCCTTCGCCGGACATCCAGCGGGGATGACAAGGTGTGCCTAGGCCGCGTCGGCCAATCTGAACGTCGCTGTCAGGCCGATCGGGTCGGCCGTGTCGCTGGCGACCTTGCCCAGTTCCACGAGGTGGATCACATGCGCCAGCACCGAATGGGCGGCGGCGGGGTGGAGGCGTTTGTCGACATCGACATACATCACCTCGACCATCTCGCGGATCGTCGTATGGCCGTCGGCGAGACAGGCGAGAATCTGGTCCTCGCGGGCCAGGCGGTGGTCGATATAGGCCTGGATGAAGGCGCTGGGACTCTCGATCGCCGGGCCGTGGGTCGGCCAAAGGCGATCGAAATCGCGGTCCCGCATGCGGCCCAGCTGGTAGAGATAATCGCCCATATGCCCGTCCGGCGGACTGATCACGCTGGTCGACCAGGCCATCACATGGTCGCCGGAAAACAGCGTATTCTCCTCCAGCAGCGCGTAGCAGACATGGTTGGACGTGTGCCCGGGCGTGTGCAGGGCCTGCAAGGACCATCCTTCGCCCTGGAAGACCTGGCCGTCGATAATCTGGATGTCCGGCTGGAAACCGACATCATCGCCGGCCTCGAGGCGGACCTCGCCGCCGGCCGGTGCCGTCTGCTGCGGACCGAAGCCATAGACTTTCGCCCCATGTTTTTCGGCCAGCGGGTGGGCGAGGGGCGAATGATCGAGATGATGATGGGTGACAAAGACGTGGCTGACAGTCTCGCCCTCGAGGGCCGCGTCCAGCGCGGCGATGTGGTCCGGGTCGACCGGGCCGGGGTCAATGACGGCGACTGAGCCATGCCCGATGATGTAAACACCGGTACCCGTGAAGGTGAAGGGGCCGGGATTGGGCGCGACGACGCGCCGGATCAGCGGGGAGAGCGTGTCGCAACGCCCGTATTCGAAGTCGAAATCGCGTACGAAGGGAATTGAACTCATGGGATCTGCTTGGCCGGTTCCGGTTTGGGGTGGCCGAGGAATTCCAGGAATGCCGCGGCCAGCCGTCTGGTGACTTTGATCTTGTCATCCAACTGCATTGCGACCGGCGGACCCATATCAGTTTTGTTCACATCCACGACATAAAGCCGTCCGTCCTCGCGATCGCGGAGCACGTCCAGCCCGCCCCAGTCCAGCCCCATGGCGCGCGTGAAGGCCGCCAGCTGATCACGCTCGCGCGCCGTGAAGACGTCATTCGTCTCGGCGCATTCGATTTCGTGATTGGAATTGGAAAAGCGGGTGGCAAGCTTGCGGCGCTTGCGGATGACGATGGGGATCTGACCGTCCATGGTGGCGCAGCGCAGGTCCTCGACCATGCCGCCCGGCACGGTGTTGTCGATCACGCGCTGGTAGACCTGGCCGGGCCGCGCGGCCTCGATCGGCCCCTGGATCACACGGCCGTCATGGGCACCATTGAGCTCGGACTTCTCCACCATCGGGCCGGTCCAGCTCGTCGGGTCGACCGCCAGGGAATAGCCGAAGGATTGCTCGAACACGCGCGCCACATGGCTTTTCTCGATGCTCTGGCAGTCGCGATTGATGACGCGCGCGCCTGGCGGGACCTGGCAGGGCTGGCAGGTGGTCGAATCATCGAACACGAAGACCGCGTCGGCTTCGCTTGGCTGACGGGCGATGCGGGCGCCGGCGGCGTGCAGGACGGACCAGATCAGGTACCAGGGCCGCGGCCGGTCCGGTGCGAACCAGATCTTCGGCCCGTCGGTGCGCAGGGCCGACTTGATCCGCCAGCCCTCGACGATGAAGTAGAAGGGAAACCAGGACAGGACCTCGCCGATCAGTCCCAGTTTGAGCGGAAGGCGGGCACCCGTCTTCTTGACGGTGACGATACCGTCCTGGAACTCGAAATCTCGCCACCACAGCGCACTGTGCATGGATAGGCCTTTCTACTCGCAACCGCGCCGCATCCTAGGCATTCGCCGGACACTTGCAATTCACTCCGGATCACGGACGGCGCGGATTTTGCGTAACCGGCGTGTGTCGTCTTGGTCACGGGAGGGGAATGTGAACGCCGGTCGATTTCTAGGCAAGCGCATCTTGCGGCTGGGTTGGCTCATGTTGGCGCTGATCATGACCCAGTTTTTTATCAGTGAGGCGACAGTCGAGCCCACACTATCGCGGACGGCTCCCTTGCCGCCGCTGGCAGCCGATGATGCTGCATTACAGCAACAGACCCTTCATTGACATCAGGCGTCTCGCATAGAAACTGCGCGAACCTTGGACTGAGCCGAACAATTTATGCTTGGATTTGTACTCAGACGCTTCAGCGTCGCCATCCCCACGATTCTGGTGATCATCACGGTCGCCTTTTTCATGATGCGTGTCGCCCCGGGCGGACCGTTCGATCTCGAACGTCCGATGCCGGAGGAGACGCGCCAGGTCATCATGGCCAGCTATGGCCTCGATAAGCCGCTGATTTTTCAGTATTTTGACTATATGGGGAACCTTTTCCAGGGCGACCTCGGACCGTCATTGAAACTGCGCGACAAGCAAGTCGCCGAGATCATCGCGGAAGGCTTCCCGGTCTCTGCCACCATCGGCCTGTGCTCGATGTTGCTGGCCATCGGGCTCGGGAGCCTGCTCGGATCGATCGCCGCCCTGAAGCAGAATACCGGCACCGATTTCTCGGTGATGACCTTCGCCATGGTCGGGATATCCATTCCGCCCTTTGTGATGGGTCCCATTCTGGCGCTGGTCTTCGGTCTCTATCTGGGACTGGTACCCACAGGCGGCCTCGATCCGCGCTATGGCATGACGCCGGACCGGCTCATCCTGCCGGTCATCACGCTGGCCCTGCCGCAGATCGCCATCATTGCCCGCCTGATGCGGGCCTCGATGATCGAGGTTGTCCGCTCCAACTATATCCGCACTGCCCGGGCCAAGGGCCTGTCGGCGCCGGCGGTGATCATCCGCCACGCCCTGCGCTCGGCCATCCTGCCGCTGGTCTCCTATCTCGGACCGGCTTCGGCGGCCGTGATTTCCGGCTCGCTGGTGATCGAGCTGGTCTTCCAGCTGCCGGGCATCGGCCGGCATTTCGTCGACGCCGCCCTGCAGCGCGATTACACCGTCGTGATGGGCGTGGTCATCGTCTATGCGACCCTGATCATCGTTTTGAACCTGCTCGCTGACCTGCTTTACGGCGTGCTCAATCCGAAGGTGAAATACGAGTCATGACCATGCTCACCACACCGCAGGAAAAGGCCGAGCTGCTCGAGAAAGCCGCCGTCCAGGGCCGTTCGCTCTGGGATGATGCGCGCGCGCGCCTGATGCGCAACCGGGCCGCCGTGGCGTCGATGATCGTTCTGGGCATCCTGGTCTTCCTGGCCACGGTTGGCCAGCTGCTCTGGGTGCATGATTACGACACCATCTACCGTGACCGCGTGTGGATCGGGCCGACCATGGAAAACCTGCACATCCTCGGCACCGACGCCCAGGGCCGCGACATGGTCGCGCGCATCCTGGTCGGGCTGGGCGTGTCGCTGATGGTCGGCATTGTCGCAACCTTTGTGTCGCTGGTGATCGGTGTGACCTGGGGCGCGACGGCGGGCTTCATCGGTGGCCGCGTCGACCAGCTGATGATGCGCTTTGTCGACATCCTCTACTCGCTGCCCTTCATCTTCTTCGTGATCATCTTGATGGTCACCTTCGGGCGCAATATCGTCCTCATCTTCGTCGCCATCGGTGCCGTCGAATGGCTGACCATGGCGCGGATCGTGCGCGGCCAGACCATTGCCCTGAAGGGGATGGAATTCGTCGAGGCTGCCCATGCCGCCGGTGTCTCGCGTCCGAACATCATCCAGCGCCACATCATCCCCAACGTGCTCGGCCCGGTCGTGGTCTATGTCACGCTGATGATCCCGGTCGTGATCCTGGCCGAAAGCTTCCTCAGCTTCCTCGGCCTGGGTGTCCAGGAACCCCTGACCTCGCTCGGTCGCCTGATCTCGGCCGGCGCCCAGGACATGGAACCGGCCCCCTGGACACTGATCGGACCCGCCGTGACCATGATGGTGACCCTGTTCTGCCTCAACTTCATCGGCGACGGCCTGCGCGACGCGATCGATCCCAAGGATCGGTAGGCGCGCCGGACAGCGATATCAAAGGGCTCTTACGCTCTTTTGTCATCCCCGCGGGATGTCCGGCGAAGGCCGGACGCAGGGCGGGGACCCATGTGGTCGCCACCAGCTAGGTCCCTGACTTTCGCCCCGCCTGCGCGGGGCGTCCATCAGGGATGACAATCATTGGGTAGGCACACAAAAAAGAAAGGCCGCCGGATCGCTCCGACGGCCTTTCAATTTGCCCTGTGTATTCGCCCTGGCGCTGGCATTCGACGCGGATGGCGGCCGGAGCCGTTGATGCGACAGAAAAATGGTGCCAGGCACCGATTAATCCCAACTGCAACGCGGGCGCCGCGCGCGGGGCTGTCCATAGATCGCTTGTCAGCCAGCAGGCCGTATCCGCTTCTTCAGCTCAAGGGTGAAACCGCGAAGCGGCGGCTGCGCCGCCCTTGACCTGAAGAAGCGGATACGGCGAGGTCTCGGCAAGCGGTTTATGGTGCGGTTTGCGTCAGGCGCGGACGTCGAGGGGTGGGAATTGTGTCTGTCCCGTTTTTCAGGTGGGAATTGTGTCTGTCCCGTTTTTCAGGCCAGAAACCGGTACGTGTCCCCGGTTTCGGTACCGGTTTTTGGCAATTTGGGAACCAATAATGTTACTTCCTTTTAAAAGAAAGTTCGCCGTGGTGGATTTCATCATGATATTTTCTTTTTTTCTGGGAATTGGTGTATTTGGAAACTCATTCTTCCCTTACGTATTTTTCTCATTGTTATTCGTTTGGGCAGCGGCATGCGTTTATATTGGTAGAGATAAGAGAATTGTAGCAGTCTTATCTGTAGTATTATTGTTGGCGGGTGTTGCAGTTTTTGTAAATTAAAGGGAAAAGTGACAGAGAAAAGCAGGGACATGGCCGTAATCGTGGCTGGTAACGCTCCGTGACGGAACGCAGGGTGACAGGCACCATTTAGAATCGCCGCTACATCCCCGCGGGTGATCAAAAGGGGACAGGTATAATTAGCGCCCTGTCCCGTCAGCGCTGATCGTCCATGTCGCGATGCGTTAATTACACCTGTCCCCTTTTGGGCGCGCCCCACAAAAAAGGCCGCCGGATCAGTTCCGGCGGCCTTGTTGGTACTGTGTCGGGTAGTCCGGATCAGCGTTGGCGCTCGACCCGGATGGCGCGGCCCTGGCCATTGATGCGCAACAGGTAGCTGGTCATCGCGCCGCGGCGGATTTCGGCGGTGAGATTGTCGCCGCGCGGCACGCGGACGCGGCCGCTGTCGGTCTGGCGCCAGACCTGGCCATTGGTCATGTAGAAGACCGTGGTGTTGTAGCCGACCGTGCGGGTGCGCTCGATCTGCATCTCGACCCGGAAGACGTCGCCGTCCTCTGTCCGCTCGACGATGGCGACCGAACTCTCGGTGGCTGCGGCGGCCGGAGCGGCGGGAGCGGCGGGGGCCGGAGCCGGTGTCGGAGCAGCAGCAGAATCAGACGCAGAAGCGGAGGCGGGCGCCTGGGCGGTTGCCGGCGGCGTCGCATCGGCCACAGCAGCAGGCGCGTCGTCCGTCCGGTCGACCATGTCAGCGCCGGCCAGGGCGTCGTGCTGGCGGTCGGCGGCGGCAATTGTCAGGCGCGGCAGGCGCAGGCGGGGCAGGGACGGCATGGAGAAGCCGAAGCTGTCACCCTCGACGGCGGCAATATCGCTGCGCGTCACCATCATCAGCTCGCCGCTGTCGCGGTCGCTGGCCAGGCGTTCGGCGGCGCCGTCGAAACAGGCCAGCCGGGCTGCGGTCTCGGTGATGCCGCGGCAGGCGAGGATGCCATCCACCGCGTCATCGGCCTGCTGGCCGAGCGCGCTGGCGGGCAGCGCGGTGGAAAGAAGAAGCGCGGCGATCACCGCGTGACGTGAGATTGTCATGAGACCCTCGATTGGTTACTCGACACGTTCGGCCCGGAAACGGCGGCCGCCATTGTCCAGGCGCATGAAATGGGAGCCCAGGGCTCCGTTGGAGATGGTCGCTGTGTATTCGGTTACGCCGCGACGGCGCGACAGCTGGACATGGGTGTTGTCGGTCTGGCGCCAGACCTGGCCATTGGCGAGGCGGACGATCAGGTCGCCGGAGCGGTTCTCGGAAATCTCGACCACGCGAAGACCTTCAATGCGCTCGATCTGGCCGTTGTCATCACGAATAATTGTCCGGTCCGGCGAGGCGGTTTCGGCTTCCAGGGCTGCCAGCTCGACATCTTCGCCCCCGCCGGGCAGGGACAGGCCCGGCAGACGCAGCTGCGGAATGCTCAGCCCGTAGGTCGCCTCCTCGGCGGCCTCGATCTGCTCGCGGTCGACCGCGACCACATCGCCGCGTTCGGTGTCGCCGCGCAGGGCGTCGACAGCCGCATCCAGACAGGCCAGGCGGGCGCTGTCATCGACAATGTCGCGGCAGGTGAACAACGGGTCCAGCGGTGAGCTGTCACCCTGACCAAGCGCCGGAGCGGATATCAGGGCGGCGGGCAGAAGAATCAGTAATCGCGCGTTCATGGTCACTCGTGTAAATCTGATAACTTGATCGACTATGCGCGACCGGTCGGCCACTGTCGACCGGCCGATGATGTTCAGCTAGAACATCGGCCACTGACTCGTCGTGCTGCTTCGGAGGGGAGACCGAAACCGTGATCCGCACAAAGATTTTCAATACCATCCTCATGTCAGCCTCGGCGCTGGCCCTGGCCAGTTGTGGCGCCAATGACGCCGCCGATTCCGATCGGGTTCTCCTGAACCGGGGCAATAATGCGGAGCCGCTGTCGCTGGATCCGCACAAGGCCTCCGGCACCTGGGAAAACAATATCATCGGCGACATGTTCCTCGGTCTGTTCACCGATGATCCGGATGGGGCACCGATCCCCGGCATGGCAGAGAGCTGGGATGTCTCGGAGGACGGCCTGACCTGGACCTTCACCCTGCGTGAAGCGACCTGGTCTGACGGCGAGCCGGTCAAGGCGAGCGATTTCGTCTTCGCCTGGCAGCGCATCGCAACCCCGACCACCGGCGCGCAATACGTCTCCCTGCTTTATCCGATTGCCGGTATCGAAGAAGCCGCAACCGGAGCGGCCGATCCGTCGACTATCGGCGTCCGTGCCATTGATGACAGCACGCTGGAAATCCAGCTGGTCAATCCGGCGCCCTACCTGCCGGGCCTGTTGAGCCATTACACCACCTTCCCGCTGCCGCAGCATGTGGTTGAGGTCTATGGCGATGAATGGGTACGTCCGGGCAATATGGTCTCCAACGGCGCCTACACGCTGGAAGACTGGCGGACGAACAACTACGTCCATCTGGTGCGCAATGAGCGCTTCTACGACAACGCCAATGTCTGCATTGACGATGTCTACTTCTTCCCGACCGTCGACAATTCGGCGGCCGGACGCCGGGTCCGCAATGGCGAACTCGACCTGAACATGGAATTCCCCGGCCAGCAGATGGAATTCCTGCGCCGCGAAATTCCCGATTATGTCCGCGTCCACCCTTTCATGGGCACGATCTATTTCTCGGTGAACACCACACTCGAACAGTTTGACGATGCCAATGTCCGCAATGCGCTGGGCATGGCAATCGACCGTGATTTCATCGCCAATGAGATCCTGCGCGCTGGTCAGCAGCCGGCCTATTCGATGATCCCGCCGGGCGTGGCCAATTATCCGGGTGGTGTCGAGGCACAATGGGCGGACATTCCCGTCGAACAGCGTCGCGAAAATGCCCGCGCCCTGTTGGAGGCGGCTGGTTATGGCCCCGACAATCCGTTCGAGTTCGAATACACCTACCGCGCCACGGGTGATAATCCGCGGATCGCACCGGTGGTGCAAAATGACTGGTCGGCGATTGCCGAATGGGTCCAGCCGGAGCTGATCGTCAACGACACCCAGATCCATTACGACAATCTGCGCGCCTCGGACTTCCAGGTCGCCGATGGTGGCTGGATTGCCGACTATAATGACCCCTACAACTTCCTCTTCCTCGGCGAATACCGGTCGGTGCCGATGAATTATGCCCGCTACAACAATCCGGAATTCGACAGCCTGGTCACCGAGGCCAATGGCGAGCTGAACCAGGAATTGCGCGGGCAGATGCTGGCCGAGGCCGAGCAGATGCTGATCGACGACATGCCGATCATCCCGCTCGTCTTCTACGTCAACAAAAGCCTGGTGAACCCGCGCGTTACCGGCTGGGTAGACAATCTCACCAATATCCACCGCTCGCGCTATCTGTGCTTTGCGGATCTGGAAGAAACCGACGCCGCGGAACAGTAAACACCCGCAACGCTTGTCAGATGAGGCCCCGCCGACCTAGCTTGTGTTCGCACAATGCCAGGGGCGGGGCTTTTTCATGACCGGTAGTGATCCCATCAGCGATGCCGTGATCGCCGACAGTGTCGGTGGCGAGCTGGGCGACTCGATCCAGGCATCCAAGCGCAAGAAGCGTGAGCGATTCACAGCCTTTGAGGCGCCGACACCGGCCGGTGTGTGTTCGAATTGTTCGACGCCCCTGTCCGGTCCGGTCTGCCATAGCTGCGGTCAGACCGCCGACACCTACCACCGTCCGATCTGGGATCTGCTGATGGACGTCCTCGACGGCCTGCTGGGCCTCGAGGGGCGTTTGTGGCGGACCATTCCGCCGCTGATGCTGCAGCCCGGCAAGATCACGGCGGATTATCTCAGCGGCGTTCGCGCCCGCTATGTCATGCCCTTCCGGCTCTATCTGACCGCCAGTGTGCTGTTCTTCCTGCTGATCTTTGCGCTCGGCGGTTTTGGTGATGGCTCGGACCTGTCCGATCTGACCGATGAGCAGCGGGCCGCGGTGGAATCGGAACTGTCAACGCTCGACGAGGACCTCGCCGCGGAGGGCATGCCAGAGGTCGACCGCGAGCGCATCGCCGCAATTGCCGAATCCGGACTTGCCCAGGCAGAAGCCCTGGCAGACGCCAACCTGTCGCCAGAGGCTCGGGCCCAGCAACGCCAGGCGGGGCGCGAGGAGATGAAGCTGGAGTTTCGTCGCGCCTTGTTGCCGGAAATCTATGGCGATGCCGAGGAAGAGCCGGCCGAGGGGCCGATTGATGTGGCAGACGGGGTGATGGTGGACGCAGCCGGCATTAGCGATTTGCCGCTGGAAATCCGTCAGGCCCTGGTGGTCAGGGTTGATCGCATCATCGACAGCGATGGCGCCACGCTGGTGGCGTCGATGCAGCGCTGGGCACCGACGATGATGTTCTTCCTGCTGCCGATCTATGCGCTGATGCTGGCCTTCCTGCATTTCTACAAGCGCGGCTATTTCTTCTATGACCACCTCGTGGTGTCGCTGCACTTCCACGCCTTCATGCTGTTCCTGCTCAGCGGCCTGTCGCTGGCCGCCTATATCATTCCGGGTTGGATCGCGGTTTTCATCGGGCTGATCTGGTCGAACTGGTATCTCTACCGGCTTCACCGCACGGTCTATTCGCACGGCCGCTTCACCTCGATCCTGCGCGTGATGATGCTGGATATCGGCTATTTCTTCCTGCTGAGCTTCGCCCTGACCGGCCTGTTTGTGGTCGGCGTGATGACGTCGTGAAGCGTGGCGACAAAGGTGACAGGCACAAAAAAAAGGGCCCGCCGGAGCGGGCCCTTTTGCTGTTTCGGTCAAAGCCGCGTGTCAGTTCGGTACGGCAGTGCTTGAGCGCATCTGCATGCCGGGCTGGTTCATCTCCTGACGAGCTTGCAGGGCGGCGCGCACTTCCGGCATGTCCATCAGTGCATTGAGCCGGGCCGCTGACTGGGCCGTTTCGGCGGAGACACCGAACAATTCCTGGAACGCTTCCATCGGCGAGCGCTGGGCCGGGTAGCGACGCAGGCGGATGCGTGCTTCGGCGTCGATGCCGGCGAACTGGCGGGCGGCGCCAATGGCGTCGCGCAGGCCACCAATCTCGTCGACCAGACCCAGATCCAGCGCCTGGGCCCCGGTCCAGATACGGCCGCGGGCGATTTCCAGGACACGTTCCAGCGGCAGGTCCCGGCCATCGGCCACGCGCTGGGTGAAGTCGTCATAAATGTCCGACATCTGCGAGCGATAGGCCGCCCGTTGGCTGTCAGTCCATTCCTGCTGGGCCGAGAAGGCGGTGGCGTATTCGCCGCCGACAGCAATGGTCTCGGCGTTCAGGCCGACGAGATCAAACGTGCCCTCGAGGACGATCTTGCCGCCGAGCACCCCGATCGAACCGGTCAGCGTGGTTTCGTGGGCCAGCACATAATCGGCCGGTGCAGCGATGTAATAGCCGCCCGACGCTGCCATCGAGGCCATTGAAACGATGACCGGCTTGCCGGCCTCGCGGGCCCGGGTGATGGCGTGCCAGACCTGGTCAGAGGCAATGGCGGAGCCGCCGGGGGAATCGACCCGGATCACAATGGCCCGGACCGAATTGTCATCGGCTGCGGCCAGGATGGCCTCGGACATGAAGTCGCCGCCGATCATTTCCTCACCGCCGAACGGGCTGCCCGTTGGCGTGCCGGTGACAATGGCGCCCTGGCCTTCGATCAGGGCGATGATCGGGCCATTGTTCCAGGTCGGTGCGGCCTGGGCGTGGTATTGGGCGATCTCGACAAAGCTGGCCTCGCCGTCGAGACGGGCGCGGACGGCTTCGCGGGCTTCGACGACCTGGCCGAGCTGGTCGATCAGACCCAGCGACTGGGCTTCCTCGGCCGTGTGCGGCGCCGATTCGAACATGGCACGCAGGGCGTCTGCCTGAAGGCCGCGATCTTCGGCGATACGCAGCACGGCGGTGTCGTAGATCGATCCCAGGAAGGATTCGGTCGCTTCGCGGTGCGCCTCGGTGAAGTCGCTTTGGGTGTAGGTGTTGGCGGCGCCCTTGTACTCGTGGAACTGCTCGAATTGCGGGACGGCATCGAAATGGGCGAACAGCCCGCCCAGGAACATGGTCTCGGAGGCGAGGCCGGCGGCGGTGAAACTGGTCGTGTCCTGAAGCCAGATCTGGTCAGACCCGGAGACGGCGAAATAGCCGGTCACGCTGGTGCCTTCAAACCCCTGGGCATGGGTGACGACGAATTTGCCCGCGGCACGGAAATCCTCGATGGCACCGCGCAATTCTTCCGCCGCGCCCGGCGACATGCCGAACTCGTTGGCGCGGATGAACAGGCCGGCGACCCGGTCGTCGCTCTCAGCCCGCTCGAGTGTGCGGACGAGTTCGACCGTGGACAGCGGATCGGAAAAGCCAAAGGGCGATCGCGACGGGCTGTCCAGGCGACCATCACGCAGGTCCAGTTCCAGCACCATGGCGGTCTGGGGCAGGGCGGTCTCGGTCTGCGCGCCCTCGACCAGGGCTCCGATCATCGCAAAAATGAGGAAGACACCGAGTACCAGGGTCAACAGGGATCCAACGACCACGCCGACTATGGACCCGAAGAATGTAATCCAGAACTGTTTCATAAGAGCCCTTTCGCCCCGCGCTTTCATGACATGTGGCAGGCCCTGCAAGTTGCGGTCCTGTTCGGGTCATTATGTAGGGCGTAATCGCAAAAGGGGCGAGGGATATGCAGTCGCTCGGTCCCGCCGCGCGCGATATATGGCGACGTGGACGTCTTCAATGACGGGAATCATGAGGCGGGAAAAGATTGGTCGGAGTAGCAAGATTCGAACTTGCGACCCCCGCCTCCCGAAGACGGTGCTCTACCAGGCTGAGCTATACTCCGAACCGAGGCGCGGCTTATAGCCAACTCTTCTGTCCCGTGCAACGCGCCAAAGACAGGTGTCCACAGTGGGCCGCATGAGGGCTGCATCTACAGCCTGTCCGGGCAGGCGGGGGCGGCCCGGACAGCGACCGGCAACTGCAAAATCTGCGGGTTGAACTGAGATGAACCGCACAGGGCCGTTGCATCCCTCTCAGGGGTTATGTATTTACGCCGCTCGCCGTCTTAGACGGCTCCGGTTGGGGCGTCGCCAAGTGGTAAGGCACCGGTTTTTGGTATCGGCATTCCCAGGTTCGAATCCTGGCGCCCCAGCCATCTTTTCCAGGAATATGCGTCGGGCATGACCCGGCCGCGGCCCAGGGCGCGCATTGATTCGCCCGGTTATGGCGGCTTGTGGCCAGCGCGCTGACACCGTGATCACCCGATTGTGAGCGGATGGCGATGACGCGTGAGCACGGGCTTCCCGCCGGTATTCAGACGCAACTTTACGGAGCCGGCATTACCATCCTTGCGCGAACTGTGCGGCGAGGATGATCCTGAGAGGCGAATCCCGCCTTATTGTTCGCAGTTCCAGCCGCATTCCGGACACAAAGATGTATTGATCGTAGTATAACGCTGGTGTTAGCGTTCAACGGATTTTCAAGCGGCACACCTGTGCCGACGAGATGGCGGGAAAAACCGTCGCGGATAGGGTGGTCTGCAGTTGCGGTAACCACTCGTGCAGACTTGGGACGCTAAGTCGCTGTCATTGGCGGCTTGGCTCGGCCGCTTGAACCAAGGGTAGGGGGCCAGGCCAGCAGGTTTTTGCTGGCTCAGCATCGAAGTTTTTTTGGGGCGGGGAGTCTTTCGGGACAAACCCGCATAGACCATTGTGAGGCGAGAAATGGTGAACTTGAAGAATTTGGTTCGCGCGTCGCTTATGGCGACTGTGGCGGCGGGCGCCTTTGGGGGGGCCGCCGTTGCGCAGCTGAACCAAACGCTCGAAGTCGCGCGTGGTGATACGGCGAACGGGGCTCAGACCCAGTCGCGCATCGAACAGCTGGACGACCAGCGCACGGACATCGAACTGGAATATCGCGCATTGCTCGAGCAGATCGAGTCGCAGCGCCTGTTCGTCGAGCAGCAGCAGGTTTTCCTCCGCTCGCAGGAAAACGAGATCGCATCGCTCGAGCAGCAGATCGGTCGCGTTGACAATATCGAGCGTGATCTCGCTCCGATGATGCGCGAAATGGTCGTGCTTCTCGAAGAGTTCGTGACGCTTGACCTGCCGTTCCGCCTCGAAGGCGAAGCCGGCCGTCTGGCCCGCATCGAACGTCTCTACGAGCTGATCGACAATCCGAACATCTCCCCGGCTGAGCGCTACCGCGTCATCCTCAACGCCTATGACATCGAAGCCTCCTACGGCCGCGGTGTGAACGCGTATGACGAGGAAGTGCTGGAAGACGGCATTCCGGTTCAGGTGAAAGTCCTGCAGATCGGTCGTGTCGCGATGATCCGCCGCTACCCGGACAACTCCATGACGATCCTGCACAACGGTTCGTCGGACTGGGAAGCACTCCCGAGCAGCTATCTTGCCAATGTGACGCGTGCCATCCGCATCGCCGACGAAGTGACGACGCCGTCGATCTTCCTCGTGCCGCTGCCTGGCCCGCAGGTCGCCCAGTAACGGCTTGGAACGGAGAGTTAAGATGAAAACCACAATGAAGATGCTCGCCGCTGCCGTTTCTCTTGGCGTGGCTCTTTCCGCCGGTGCTGTGGCCCAGACCCAGCCCGCCGGATCCCTCAACGAACTCCTCAATCGCGTGCGTTCCGACGCCCGTGAAGCGAGCGCCGACAATGCGGCCCGCCTGCGTGAGTTCCAGTCCTCCACCAACACCCAGCAGGCCCAGCTGAACAGCGCACGCGGTACTCTGGCCTCGCTCGAGCGTCAGGCGACCCAGCTGTCGGCTGATTTCGAGAACAACCAGGTCCGTATCGACGAGCTCGATGCCGAGCTTCGCCAGCGCCAGGGTGCGTTCGGTGAGCTGTTCGGTGCCGCGCGTCAGTCGGCCGGCGAATTCGCCGCCATGATCGATCAGTCGTTGATTTCGGGTCAGTTCCCGGGGCGTGCCGATGCACTGGAAACCCTGTCCAACTCTCGGACCCTGCCGACCCGTGCGGAACTCGACTTCATTCCGCGCCGTGTCATCGAAGAGATGATCCAGCAGCAACAGGTCGTGACCTATAACGGACGTGTCACCGGTCTGGGCGATGGCGCAGCTGTGCCGATCACCCGTGTCGGTGCGTTTGTTGCTTTCACCAACTACAACAACAACCAGCGTTTCGCGCTCTGGAGCCAGAGTGAGAACACCGGTGCCTACTCGCTGACCGACATGGCGGCCCAACCGCCGGCCAACTTTGTCAGCGCGGCCTCGGCCCTGTTCAATGCGGACACGGGTGAGATCGTCGAAGGTGTTGTTGATCCGTCGCGTGGCGCCCTGCTGAACATCTACAAGGACGTTCCGGACCTCAATGAGCGTATCGAGCAGTCGGGCAATGTCGGTAAGGTCATCATCGGCCTGCTCGTCATCTCCGCCCTGTTCGGTATCTTCCGCATGATCTCGCTGCTGATGACCCAGGCTGCCGTCGGCGGTCAGAAGCGCAAGTCTTCCGGTTCCAAGGGCAACCCGCTGGGCCGCGTCATGCTGGCCTATGAAGGTGCCAAGGACAAAGACGTCGAGACCATGGAACTCAAGCTCGACGAAGCCATCCTGCAGGAAACGCCGAAGCTCGAATTCGGTCTCAACTTCCTCAAGCTGGCTGCCGGTATCGCACCGCTGCTGGGTCTTCTGGGTACCGTTACCGGTATGATCAAGACCTTCACCCAGATCACCCTGTTCGGTACGGGTGATCCGCGCATCATGGCCGGTGGTATCTCCGAAGCCCTGATGACCACGGTTCTGGGTCTCATCGCGGCGATCCCGCTTCTGTTCATCCACAGCTTCGCGCAAAGCTTCGCGCGCGGCGTTCAGCAGGTGCTCGAAGAGCAGGCGGCAGGCATGATCGCCCGTCACGCTGAAGAACGCGCACAAGGCTAATCGGAGGAAGCGTTATGGATTTCCAGGCCGTACAAACCGGCCTTCAGGAGTTCCTCGAGCGCGGGGGCCCCGTCCTGGTTGTCATCATGGCAACAACATTTGTGATGTGGGCCTTTATCCTCGAGCGCTTCGCCTATTTCTACATGGCCCATGAGGGCTTTGCGAAATCGGCGAAGAGGGAGTGGAATGCGCGGGCAGACCGGAATAGCTGGTATGCCCACGCCATCCGCGACCAACTCATCTCGGAGGTCAAATCGCGTTGCGATCAGAATGTCGAGCTGGTGAAAACCCTCGTCGCTGTCGCTCCGCTCTTCGGACTGTTGGGAACAGTGACCGGCATGGTCTCGGTTTTTGACGTCATGTCGATTTCGGGTTCCTCGGACGCCCAGGCCATGTCGGCCGGTGTGTCCCGGGCCACGATCCCGACCATGGCTGGCATGGTGGCGTCCCTTTCGGGCCTCATCTTCGCCAACCAGATCGAACTTCTCGCCAAGCGTCGCGTGTCGAAGCTTGCTGATGAGCTCGAGATTGGTGAGGGGGCTGTGTCATGAGGCGTCGTCAGCAGCACAAGGATGACCAGGCTGAAGTGAACATGACGCCGATGCTCGACATCGTGTTCATCCTGCTCATCTTCTTCATCGTCACTGCCACCTTCCTGTCGGAAGAGGGTATCGACATGAGACCTCCACCCGATTCGGAGACACCGCCTGAAGAGCAGCCTGCGCCGCCGATCGTCATCCAGGTCGATGACGACAACGAGATCTTCGTCAACCAGGTCCGCACCGATGTCGACCGCGTGCTTTCGGCCGTCAACCGCTTCCGGGCGGAAGAGCCGAACTCCGCTGTCCTCCTCGAGGTCTATGACGAAGCCCATCACGGCATCATCGTTCAGATCTGGGATGAAATGGGCGCCAATGGCGTGCCGGTTTCGATCCAGCGTCAGAACGAAGGTTAGGGGAGGTTTCCATGGCTAGACGTGCAAGCCGCGTGAATACCGACGAGGAAGAAGTCGAGCTGAACATGACGCCCATGCTGGACGTCGTCTTCATTCTCCTGATCTTCTTCATCGTCACCTCTGTCTTCATCAAGGAGCCGGGCGTGGATACCATCCGCCCCGACGCCGTGACTGAAGAGAGACAAACCCCGTCCATGCTTGTAGCCGTGACAGCGGACAACGAGATTTGGGTAAACAACCGGGTCTATGAAATGAACGAACTCCGCGGGGTTATCGAGCAATTGCTGCAAGAGAACCCGCTGGGCAAGGCCATGATCCAGGGTGATGAAGGTGCCAATATCGGTCTGATCCTCGACGTCCAGGAGCTCCTTACGGAGATGGAAGTCGAAGTGAAGATTTCGACGTTGCAGTAGCTGGAGGAAAGAAAATGGGAAGTTTCATACGTCTCGTTATCGGCGTTCCGGTTGCGGCCATCGTCACGGTGTTCCTGTTCTATGTGATGCAGGACCTCATCAAGGTTGATGAAGTCGATCAGCCTGACGAAGTCGATGACGTCACCTTCTCGATCAATGATGAAGTGGCCGAGGTGGAAGCCCGTGTCCGCGACACCACGATCGATGATGTGCAACAGGTCGACCCGCCACCCCCGCCGCCGCAGATCGAGCGGCAGCGTGCCGAGCAGCCGTCAGAAGGTCTGGCCACCGTCATGGGTGCCATTCCTGACTTCGAAGCGCCTCAGCTGAACTCGGACAGTGTCAGCTTCTCGGTCTCCGACCGTGACGCACAGCCGCTGGTCCGGATCGAGCCGCAATACCCGCTTCGTGCGGCAGAGCGCGGGATCGAAGGCAGCTGCTGGGTCCGTTTCGATGTGACGCCGGACGGTACGCCGACCAATATCGACATCTATCGTTGCGACAGCTCCTTCTTCGAGCGCGCATCGAGCCGGGCTGTCGAACGTTGGCGGTACAACCCGAAAGTCGAAAATGGTGTTCCTGTCGCCCGTCGTGGCGTGGAAACCCGCTTCGACTTCCGATTGGCCGAATAGTGATCCGGGCGCGGCGGGCTTTATGTCTGCCGCGCTCCACTGGCCGCCAGGGCTGAACCGTCGCCAGGGATGAACCAGGACCGAAGCGGTCCGCATCCCAGTGAGTTTTTGGAAAGCCGACCCCGGGGAGTTGGGGGCGGTATGAAGGAGCCATCGATGATCCGTTTCAACGGTTTCGATACATCGGGCCTGCTGCGCTCTGTCGCGACCCTTGCCCTCGCCGTCACCATGGCCGGGGTCATGATTTCCGACGCCGATGCCCAGCGCCGGCGGAACAATAATAACGAGGAAGACTCCGAGCAGAACCAGGCCGAGCGTGTCTTCTCGGCTGCGATCGGTCAGATCGTGCTCGAAGCCCAGGAATTCCAGGCCAATGGCCAGTTCCAGGAGTCGGTCACGGCCCTGACGCGGGCCTTGGGCAATTCCAGCATCAATCCGTATGAGCGGATGATCTCGCTGCAGATGCGCGGTCGTGCCTATTACGAGATGGATCAGATCACCCGGGCCATCCAGGACTGGGAATCGGCCATTGGCACCGGTGCCATGCTGCCGCAGGAAATTGCCGATCTGCAGATCAATATCGGCCAGCTCTATATCGCGGAAGGTAACTACAACTCGGGCATCCGCGCCCTGGAGTCGGCCGTTGCCGTGCTTGGCAATGAGGGTCTCAACCCGCGCATCATGCGTATGCTGGCCCAGGCCTATGCCCAGGCCGAGCGCTACAGGGATGGCGTTGTGTGGGCCGAGCGTTTCTGGAATGCCCAGGCGCGGGCCGACCGGGTTCGTGGTGACTATTCGCTGATGCTGTTCTTCTACCAGCAGCTCGAGCGCATTCCGGACCAGTTCCGTATCATCGAGGAGATGGTGGGGCGCTGGCCGGCCGAGAAGAATAACTGGCGCTCCTACGCCTCCCTGCTGGCCCAGACGGGTCGCGAGCAGGATGCGTTTGAAGCCAACAAGATCATGTACATCAACGGCATGCTCACCGAGAGCCGTGAGATCGTGGCGCTGGCCCAGTATTACTCCTTCTATGAATACCCCTATCGCGGTGCTGTCATCCTCGAGCGCGAGCTCAATGCCGGTGCTGTCGAGCGGACCCGCAACAATCTCAACCTGCTCGCCAATATGTGGCGCCAGGCGCGTGAGTGGGAACGGGCCATTCCGGTCCTGCGTCAGCTGGCTCAACTGAGCGGCGATGGCGATGACTTCCTCAAGCTGGCCGAAGCCCTGTGGCAGCGCCGTCAGCTGGACGAGGCCGAAGATGCCTTCACCGAAGCGCTCAACCGCGGTGGTCTCGACCGTCCGGGCGATGCGTGGACGCTGCTGGGCAATGTGCGGGCCGAACTGGGTCGTGAAGAATCGGCCCTGGCTGCCTTCCGCGAAGGCGCGCGTTACCCGTATTCGCGGCGTACCGCCAATGGCTGGGCGACCTTCATCACCAACCGCCAGCGGGCTGCCCGTGACCGGGTGCGGATCCGTGAACAGGTCCGTCAGGATGAGTGCCGCTTCTCGATCAGTGACCTGATGGAGACGGCGACCCTGCTGGGTGATGTCGACGAGAATGGTCGCATCGTGGTGGACGTGCCGGAACGCTGTTCCGATCTCTACAATGTCCACGGCGAACAGCTCAGCGCCGTCGCCGAGGCTGAAGCCGACGCGGCCGACGCCGGCTGATCCCGTCGTTCAGGTCTGACATGATCAACGCCCCGGCAATTCGCCGGGGCGTTTTTCGTTGTGGCGCCGGGCGGCCCTGCAATCGACGGCTCGGTCTGCCATCAAAACAACCCCAAATCGCCCCATTCCCGCCTCGAACCGCGCCGAAGCTTTCATGACATGACGGTAATGCCGGGCTGGGGAGTTCGCGTCATGGATTGGGGAGAGGCACATGGAGATTTCAATCAGAGCGGCCCTTGCGGCCGCATGGCAGCGCGTGGTCAGGGCCGCGGCGGTCCTGACCCTGGCGGGAGCGGTGTCCGGTCTGACACTGCCGGCCGTCCACGCGGCCAGGATGGACAACTCGCCGGGCGTGCTGTCGCCCTCGGTCGGCAACCGGTTGCTGGAGCTGATCGAGATGGAGGGCGAGGAACGCTGGCGCGAGGTGGAGGCCGGCTATAGCGAGATGATCGACAATGGTTCGCTGAGCCCTTATGAGCGCGCCGTCCTGCTGCGCCAGCGCGGCCGGGCCCGTTACGAGCTGGACAATCTCGCGGGGGCCATCAGCGACTGGCGCTCGACCATCGCCCTGGCGGTCCTGCCCGAGGACGATGCCAACGCCCTGCGCATCAATACCGGCCAGCTGCTGATGGTCGCCGACGACTACCGCGCCGGCATCAATCTGATCGAGGCGGCGATCGCCCGCGGTGTGCCGCTCAACCGTGATCTGGCCGCGCGCCTGGCCCAGGCCCATGCCCGGGTCGAGGACCATGAAGGCGGTCTGCCCTATGCCCGCTTCGCCTTTGCAAGGGCCGAGGAAGAGGAAGCCGGCGGCGCCGACCGCCAGACCTATTCGCTCCTGCTCTACTATTACCAACAACTCGCGATGTTGCCCGACCAGCTCGCCCTGATGGAAGCGATGGTCACGCGCTGGCCGACCGAGAAGGCCAACTGGACCAGCTATGCCAGCCTGTTGGCACAGCTCGGTCGCGAGGCCGATGCCTTCGAGGTCAACCGGATCATGTATCTGAACGGCATGCTGACCTCGAGCGCCGAGCTGGTCCGTCTGGCCCAGTATTACTCCTGGTATGACTACCCCTATGGCGGGGCTGTGATGCTGGAGCGCGAGCTCAATGCCGGGCGGGTCGAACGCTCGACCGCCAACATGCAATTGCTGGCCAATCTCTGGCGCCATGCGCGCGAGTGGGAGCGGGCCATGCCGGTGCTGGAACGCGTCGCCACCACTTCCGGCGCCGGGCCCGACTTCGAGGCCTATGGCGAGGCCCTCTACCAGGCCGGCCGCTTTGAAGAAGCGGAGGCCATTTTCGTGCAGGCCCTCAATCGCGGCGGCCTGTCGCGCCCGGGTGATATCTGGACCTATGTCGGCAATGCCCGCATGGAGCAGAATGATCTGGGCGGCGCCGCCCGCGCCTTCCACCGGGCCCTGGAATGGGAGTATTCCCGCGCTGGCGCACAAGGCTGGCTCGAATTCATCGCCAGCAAGCGCGCCATCCTCGCTGTTGCAGCAGAGCTGGAACGCCAGATCACCATCGAGGACTGCGAAATCGAGGTCGAACGGGCCCGCCGGCAGATTGTCGTCTCGCCGGATGAGTATGACAGCGAGGGTAACCGCATACTGGACATCCCGGAGCGGTGTGAGCCCTGGTTCGACACCAATGGCAATCGCCTGCCCGACCCCGAGCGCATCTGAGCCGCCAAGCGATAACCCCGCAATCGCCCCAATTGACCGCGATTGCGCCCCGCTTCCGCCCCGACCACGGGCGAGGCTGACAGTGCGGCGAGGCCTCGTGTTGTGAGGCCGACCCGCACCGGCCAACCCGGCGCCGGTGGACGGTGCCGGGCCCCTGGCCGGATCTTGGGGCATACCTCTGTGAGGCCATGCAGAACGCGCCCGTGGGGAGGCCTGTTCAATGACAGCCATGATCCAACACTTGCGTACACCGATGGTGCTGCCGATAGCCGGCGCGGTCACCATCGGACTTTTCCTGATGATGAAAGACCTGATCGCCGTTCCGGGAGTGGAGCGGGTGGAGCAAAGCGAGACGCCGCGTTTCGTGATCAACGACGTTCCGGATGACACCGAGCTGGATGTCCGCATCGACATCACGGAAATCCCGCCGGTCGAACCGCCGCCGCCGATTGAACGCTTGCCGGTGGATCGCGCGGTGCCGACCGATCCGGGCGAGGGCGTCACCTACGCCCTGCCGCCGGTGGCGCCGACGGAGATCAGCGACACAGGTGGCCTGGTCACGCCGGATCGTTCTCCCATGCCCATTGTCCGTATCGAGCCGGTCTTCCCGGCCCGAGAGGCCTCCCGGGGCAATTCCGGCAGCTGCACAGTGATTTTCGACATCACGCCGCAGGGGCAAACGACCAATATCCGGTCCCTGGCCTGCGACAGCCGCGCCTTCGAACAGGCGACACTGAACGCCGTCAGCCGCTGGCGCTACAACCCGCAGATCGAAAATGGCGAGCCCATTTATTTCCGCGGTGCGACGACAAGGCTGGACTATCGCCTTGATGGGTAAGTAAGGGGCGTGGGGGGCTGTACCCCCCACGCCACCCATCCAATGTTTGTCATCCCCGTCGGATGTCCGGCGAAGGCCGGACGCAGGACGGGGACCTAACGGGTCGCAACCACATAGGTCCCTGACTTGCGCCCGGCCTGCGCCGGGCGTCCATCAGGGATGACAAGGCATCAGATGCAATCTATAATTGCATTCATGTTTCACGTTTACCTGCTCACCTCCCACAAGAACGGCACGCTCTATTGCGGGGTCACGCGCGAATTGCTGGCGCGGGTCTATGCGCACAAGGTTCGCAAGGCGGGCGGGTTCACGGCGCGCTACGGCGTCGATCAGCTGGTCTGGTTCGAGAGCCATGAGCTCGTCAATAACGCGATCACGCGGGAAAAGCGGATCAAGCGCTGGCGGCGGGCCTGGAAAGTGAATCTGATCGAGACGACCAATCCCGACTGGCGGGACCTCTATTGGGAAATGGGCGGCATTGATCCGCGCGAGGTCGTGCCGGATGGCATGCGGGCATGGGAAAGCGATAAGGTCTGACGCCGTTTGTCATCCCCGTCGGATGTCCGGCGAAGGCCGGACGCAGGACGGGGACCTAACAGGTCGCCACCGGTTAGGTCCCTGACTTTCGCCCGGCCTTCGCCGGGCGTCCATCAGGGATGACAACGGCAAGGGGAAACGCACAAAAAAAGCCCGGTCCAAGGCCCGGGCTTTTTCCATTTCACTCACACGCGCCGCTACTCCGCCGCGATGGCGTCCACTTCATCATCGGCGAGGCCGACGACCATCAGGGCGAAGGCCCAGTTGAGGGCGGTTTCGCGCAGGCTGTCGAAGCGGCCTGAGGCGCCGCCATGGCCGGCGCCCATATTCATCTTGAGCAGGGTCAGGCCGTCATCGGTGCGGCGATCGCGCAGCCGGGCGACGAATTTGGTCGGCTCCCAATAGGTGACGCGCGGATCGGTGAGGCCGCCCGTGGCCAGGACATGGGGATAGGCCATTTCCTGGATCTGGTCGTAGGGCGAGTATTCGATCATCGTCTGATAATCGTCCGCGCTCTCGATCGGATTGCCCCATTCCGGCCATTCCGGCGGCGTCAGCGGCAATTCGGGATCCGACATGGTGTTGATCACGTCGACGAAGGGAACAGCGGCAATGGCACCGGCAAACAGGTCGGGCTGCAGGTTGATCGCCGCACCGACCAGCAGGCCACCGGCCGAGCCGCCATAGGCAACGATCTGGCCGCGAGAAGTATAGCCCAGCTCGGCGAGGGCTTCACCGGAAGAGACGAAGTCCCGGAAGGTGTTGATCTTCTGCTCCAGCTTGCCATCGAGATACCATTGATAGCCATTGGCCATGCCGCCGCGGATATGGGCGGTGGCATAGACCATGCCGCGATCGACCAAGGATAGCGGGGTGACGCGGAAGGCGGCCGGAATGGTGATCCCGTAGGAACCATAGCCATAGAGCATCAGCGGCGCGCTGCCGTCGATCGGCGTGTCGCGGTGGTGCAGGATGGTGACCGGGATCTGCGCCCCGTCATGACCCGGCGCCATGATGCGGCGGACGACATAGTCGTCCGGATTGTGACCTGAGGGGACTTCCTGGCGCTTCAGCAGCGTGCGCTCCTGGCTGCGCAGGTTGAAGTCATAGGTTTCTTCCGGCGTCGACGGGCTCTCATAGGAGAAGCGCAGAATGTCGGTCGCGAACTCGTATCCGGCCGAGGCGCCCAGCGAATAGGCCTCCTCGTCGAAGTCGATATTGTATTCCTCACCGGTGGCGTATTCGTGCACGACGATGCGCGGCAGGGCGTTTTCGCGCTCGACGCGGACCTGCCAGTCGGCAAAGCCGATCACGCCATTGATCAGCGTGCCGGGGCGGTGCGGGACAAAGTCCTCCCAGTTTTCGCGGCCCGGATTGTCGAGCGGGGCCGACATGATCTTGTAGTCGACCGCGCCGTCGATATTGGTGCGGAAGTAGAAACGGTCCGAGGCTTCGGTGAGATAGTATTCGACATCATCCTCGCGCGCCGCGATCAGCACCGGCTCGGCAGCCGGATCATTGGCGTCGATCAGCCGCATCTCGTTGGAGGTATGACCGCCGGCATTGATGACAATGTGGTTGTTGTTATCGCTCAGGCCGACCGAGACGAAAAAGCCGTCATCGGGCTCCTCATAGACCAGTTCGGACGGGCCGCCATTGGCCGGCTGGCGATAGACGCGCTTGGAGCGGCCATTATCGTCGCGCCAGACCCAGTACAGGGTGGCGCTGTCATTGGCCCAGGTGAAATCGCCCGAGCTTTCATCGGTCAGGGTCGCGACGATGGCGCCGGTGGCGACATCCTTGACCCGGATCTCGTAATATTCCGAGCCGCGCACATCGACGCCGAAGGCGACATAGCGGTGGTCGGGCGAGTGTTCCATGTCGGAAAAATCGAGATAGTCGAAATCGGCTGCTTCGGCGTCACCATCGACCAGGACTTCCTCATCGCCCATCGGCTCGCCGGTTTCCGGATTGACCGGACGGCGGGCGAAGACCGGATACTGGCCGCCTTCGCGATAGCGGGTGTAGTAGGCATAGTCGCCATCGCGCTCGGGCACCGAGCTGTCATCTTCCTTGATGCGGCCGCGGATCTCCTGGAAGATTCGTTCCTGCAGCGCTTCGGTCGGTGCCATGACATTGTCGAGATAGGCGTTCTCGGCGTCGAGGAGCTCGCGGACATCGCTGTCCAGCACCTCAGGCTCGCGCATCACCTGCTGCCAGTTCTCGTCCTTGATCCACTGATACTCGTCGACCCGGGTGAAGCCGACCTGTTCGATCGTGACCGGGCGCTGTTCGGCGCGCGGCGCCTCGAGCCCCTGGGCGCGGGTGATCAGCGCCCCGTGCGTGGTGACGGATGAAGTATTGGCGGCCGAAGTGTCGGTCGTCATGGCAGTCTCCTGGCTACAGGCGGCAAGGGCGAGGCCGAGAAGGCCCGCACCGAGACGCCCGGCAAGCGGCAAATAACGCATGAAATTCCCCTCAAGATACCGGTCTATTCTTCGCTGGCGGCCGGCTGGAAGTCCAGCACGCCGCCATTGGTACAAAAACGCTGACCGGTCGGCTGTGGCCCGTCCGGGAAGACGTGGCCCAGATGGGCGCCGCAATTGGCGCAATGGATTTCGGTTCGCGGCAGGCGCAGTTTGAAGTCGGTCTTGGTCTCGACCGTGTCGCTGTCCAGCGGTTGCCAGAAGGAGGGCCAGCCCGAGCCGCTGTCATATTTGTGGTCCGAGGCAAACAGGGGCGTATCGCAGACCTTGCAATGATAGCTGCCGTCGCGCTTTTCGGCGTTGAACGGGTGGGTGAAGGCGTGCTCGGTGCCTTCTTCGAAGGCAATGGCATAGGTGTGCGGGTCAAGCCTGGCCTTGAGGGCCTCGATCTCGGCTGCGCTCAGTCGCGGCATGTCTTTACTCCGGCGTGACGGGGGGCGTGGCGGGGGGCGTGGGGGTGGTCCCGGCAGCGGGCAGCGCGTGGGGCTGGCCTCGCCTCACTGACAATATGGGGGTGGTCAGGCAGATGACCAACAGCACGGCTCCCAATCCGAACATCGGGATGAGGGCCGAGACATTGGGGCCCAGCTGCCCGACGACCACGCCCATCAGGACCGCGCCCGCGGGCATGCCGCCGAACAGGCCGAGCTGATAGACCGACATGACGCGGGCCAGC
Organism: Maricaulis maris MCS10; assembly: GCF_000014745.1. NCBI lineage: Bacteria > Pseudomonadati > Pseudomonadota > Alphaproteobacteria > Maricaulales > Maricaulaceae > Maricaulis > Maricaulis maris. The sequence goes on from NC_008347.1 coordinate 975,114, forward strand.
TTGTCCGGCGGGGCCTGTTCCTGCACCACCGAGCGCGACAGCGAAATGGCCACGCCGGCGCCCAGCCCCCAGCCGAAGACCAGCAGGTAGAGCGACCAGAAGGGCAGATGGAAATAAAAGGCACCGGTCGCCATCACCGTCACCGCCTGGGCCAGGATCAGCGCCCGTCCGGGGCGTTCGATCTGACCGAATTTCACCAGTGCCACATTGGCCACCAGGGCGCCGACCCAGAAGGCGACCATCAGGCTGGCAATCTCCGGAAAGCCGCCGCCATAGCTTTCGCGGATGATGAGCGGGATCAGGACGAGGAAGGAGCCGCCGACCACCAGAATGCCCAGCGCGATCATGATCAGTGTCATCGGCATCAGGACCGGCGAGGTGAAAACCGCTTTGACGCCATCGGCGAGATCGGCCATCGGGTGGGCGGTCGAGGTGTCCCGCTTGGAACCCAGGCGCGGCAGGAAGGCGGCGGAAATGCCACCAATGCACAGCCCGGCCGCCTGCATAAGAAAGAGCGCGCCCGGGCCCGTATAGGCCGCGAAATAGCCCACTGCCATGCCGGCGATCTGGGCGCCGAACTGCACCGCCGAGGCCATCACCACGGCGCGCTGCAGCTCAATCCCGCCATGACGGGTGCGGGCCGAGATGCGGACCACCGGATTGATGGCGCTGTCACGGGCCGGCATGACAAAGCCGCCGGCGACCCCGATCAGCAGGGCAAAGCCGACCATCACCCAATAGGTCAGGTGACCGGTCAGCAGCATCAGGCCCAGCGCGCCCGCCGACAGGCCGGCGAAAATGTAGAAATAGAAGACAATGCCGCGCCGGTCCTTGCGTTCGGCGAGGACGCCGGCGAAGGGCAGGAGCAGCATCATCGGTGCCGTCAGCGCGGCCTGCGCCAGTCCGAGCCGCTCCGGGCTTTCCTGCAGGGTGAAGGTGATGACACCGGGGAACAGGGTGGTCTGCAGGCCGAAGCCGAAAAACCAGCCCGCCACCAGCACCAGATAGGCACCGAAGGGCGGCATGCGAAGCTTGCGATTGCCGGCAAGGGGGCGAAAGACGGGCAAGGTGTGATCGGAGCTCGTGCGGACTGTGGGTCGCCGTTCTTGTGATCCGGCGTGATTTGTATTGCGCCTTGTCTAGCAACATGTTGGCCTTAAGCAAATCAACCACACCCGCAACAGGGTCAAATGAGGCGAATAATGAAATTCATCAAACCCGGCTTCGGCCTCCTGCTGGCGGCCTTCCTGATCTTCATGGGGTTACAGAAATTTGGCGCGGCCAATCCCGTCTTCAGCCATATCGCCGAAGCGTCGGGTCTGGCCTTCTTCGAACCGCAGGTGCGGATGCTGACGGGCGTGCTGGAGATTCTCGCTGCCGCGCTCCTGCTTGTCGGCGTCTTCATGAAGCGTTTTGAGGGTTTCGGAGCGGCCCTGTCGCTGGCCGTCATTGCCGGTGCCATCGTCTTCCACCTCTCGCCCTGGCTGGGCATCAACGCGCCGGTCGCCTTCACCGCGGATGGCGGCTATGAGCGCTCGCCAATGCTGTTTGGCATGGCGGTTGTGTTCGGCGCGATCTCGGCCGTGCTGGTCTGGATGGACCGGGAGAAGCTGCCTGTCATCAGCAAAGGGTGACAGGTCGGTCCGCGCCGCACACACCCACGATTCGTTAACGCGCAGGCCTCATCCTGCCTGTCAGACCGGATCTGACAGGCCCCATCATGGCGAATGCCGAACCCTTTGAGCTCAGCGAGCCCGTGACCACGCGTACCCGCGCCGTACTGGCCAAGCGGCTGGCCGATATTGTCGGCTTGCCGTCTAGCCGGATTACGCCGCGAGAGCGCTGGATCGTCGGTGACCTTCTGTTTGATGTGATCCGGGCCAGCGATATTGATCTGCGCAAACGCTGCGCCAAGCGCCTGTCAGGCCTGACCGATGCGCCGCATCGTCTGTTGCGCACCCTGGCCTGCGACGAGTTTGAGGTCGCCGAGCCGATCCTTGCCGATTGCCTCGCCCTGTCCGATTTCGACATGATGGAGATCGCGCGGGTCGGCAAGCTGCAGCACCGACTGGCCCTGGCCAATCGCGAGAACCTGTCGGCGACCGTGTCGGCCTCGCTGGCGGCGGCTGGCGAAACGCCGGTGATCGAACGCCTGCTGCGCAACAAGACCTGTGTCCTGGCCATGCCCACGGTCGACCATCTGGTCGGCATGGCGGCGGAGGAGGGCAATCTCGCCCACCTTCTGATCAAGCGCGAGGAGCTGCGTCCGACCCAGGCCTTCCGCCTGTTCTGGACCTGCGAGCACATGGCGCGGGCGCAGATACTCGAACGCTTTGCCGTTGACCGGACCATACTGATCGATGCGTCCGAGGATATCTTCCCGATGGCCGCCGCCGAGGATTGGTCCGACCCGATGGTCACCCGCATCCTGCGCTATATCGATCGCCGCCAGCGCAATCGCGAAGCCGCCGAGCTGAGCCCCTATGGCTCGCTGGAGGGCACGCTGGAAGCCATGGCGATGGACGGTGCCCTGCCGGAAATCGTCACCGAAATCTCGACCCTGGCCAATGTCGACCGTCGGCTGGTCCTGCAAATGGTCGACGACATGGCTGGCGAAGCAATCGCGGTCCTGTGCAAGGCAACCGGTCTGAAATGGCCCAGTTTCGAGAATTTCTGGCGCGGTCTCGGTCGTTCCCTGACCAGCGAACCCGTCCCGCAGGCCCGCAAGGTCTATGACAGCCTCTCGGTCGAAAAAGCCCAGACCGTGCTGCGCTACTGGAACCTGTCAATGGAAGACAAGGGCGGGAAATAGGGGGCAGCTTTGCGAAGCTCCACCCCGCTTGTCATCCCCGTCGGATGTCCGGCGAAGGCCGGACGCAGGACGGGGACCTACATGTGGCCGCCAGCTAGGCCCCTGACTTTCGCCCGGCCTGCGCCGGGCGGGAACCTGCGCCCGCGCAGGCGGGTGGCAGGGGTGACAAGGATGAGTGTCGCGGTTCTGCGCCGGTTGCCTGTCCCCGGTTTCCCGGATGATTGAGTGGCGCCGTCCAGTGTGTCGGTATGCGTGGCGGCTCAATGAATCCGTATCGGCTTCGCCCGATCGTCATCCTGACGAAAGTCAGGACCCAGTCGGCGCCGACGGATTGAGAGGGAATATGCGACCGCCTGTTTTCATTCGGACCGTCCATCTGGGTCCTGACTTTCGTCAGGATGACGGTTGGAGGGAGGTTTTAGTCCATAGGCGCCCACATCTGGATGCTCTCATAGAGGTCCTCCCAGCCAGGATTCATCTGCTCGATTAGAGTCAGTTTCCATTTTCGCCGCCATACCTTCAGTCGCTTCTCGCGTTCGATGGCAAAGCCGAAATCCTGGTGAAATTCATACCAGACGAGGTGCTTGACCCCGTATTTCCGCATGAAGGCAGAGCCTTTGCCCTCGCGATGCAACATGACGCGCATGGCGATATTCCCGGTCACCCCGATATAGAGGGTGCCGTTTCGTTGACTGGCCAGAATGTAAACGCACGGATGCTTCGCCAATGTGGCCCCCGCCGGCTTGGCCTTTCGTCGCGTCATAGTGATGCGTGGTCCGGGGCGGGGCTGTGACCCCGGTCACGCCGCGTTGTGACGCCCGGCAAGAAAAACCCTACGACGAGTGCGTCTGCATCTTCCCCGCCGCTTCGTCTGGTCAAGGCTCGCCTGTCGGGCTAATTACCGGGAAGCAGCGTTATCGCGCGGGGAGTTTCCATGTTCTATGGCATCAGCCTGACCGCCATTCTGGTGGCGCTCTGGCTCACCTTGTCCGGCCCGTTCACCCTGTCGGGGGATTATCCCATCGTGATGGGACTGGGCGTGCTCAGCATTATCGGCACGGTCGCCCTGACCTACCGCATGCGCATTGTCGATCGCGAGACCGTGCCGATCGGTCCGGCGCTGGCCCTGTTCACCTATTGGGGCTGGCTGGGCGGCGAGATCGTCAAGGCCAATCTGGCGGTTCTGCGGCTGGTGATGAAGCCGGAAATCGAAGTCGAGCCGCGCCTGATCCGGGCGCCGGCGGAGCAGCGCACCGACCTGGGCCGCTGCGTGTTCGCCAACTCGATCACCCTGACCCCGGGCACGGTGACGGTCGATGTCGAGGATGACGGTTTCCTGGTCCACGCGCTGGACAAATCCTTCACCGATCCGGCCGGATTCGCCGAGATGGGCGCCCGCTCCGACATCGCGTCGGATGGCAAGAAGAGGACGGACTGATGCATATCCTGATCTTTTTCGTCGCCATCGGCGTCGTCTTGGCCATGGCCATCATGCTGGCCCGCCTGTTCGCCGGGCCGACCCTGTATGACCGTGTGCTGGCCGCCAATTCATTCGGCACCAAGACGGTTCTCTTCTTACTCGTCTTTGCGGCGCTGGTGGGCCGTCAGGACGCGATCGACATCGCGCTCCTCTACGCCCTGATCAATTTCGTCGCGACCATCGCCATCCTGAAATTCTTCCGCTACCGCTCGCTGGAGATCGCCCTGGCGCAGATGTCGCTGCGCAAGGCGCTGGATGGGGAGTACGAGAAATGAGCCCCGCCGAGATTTTCCAGCATGCCCGTGACGTGTTCGCGATCGGGGCCATGGCCGTGGGCCTGGTGTTCGTGATTGCCGGCGCCACCGGTGTGATGCGCCTGCCCGATTTCTACACCCGCATGCATGCGGCCGGTGTCACCGACACGCTGGGTGCCGAGCTGATCATTGTCGGCCTGATCGCCCAGGCCGGCGACTGGCAGACGGCCGCCAAGCTGGCCCTGGTCGGCCTGCTGCTCTTCCTGACCAGCCCGACCGCCACCCATGCCATCGCCAATGCGGCCCACCGGGCCGGGCAGAAGCCGGATCTGGCCCATTTCAAGCCGAAACATCCCGCTGATGCGGCGTCCTCGGAGGCTTCCAAATGAGCCACGCCGACCTGACCCAGTATCTGGACTACACGCTGATCGCCATGTTGCTGGCTGTCGGTTTCTCAATTGTCCGTCTGCGCAACCTGTTCGCCGTGGTCATCCTGATGGGCGTGTACTCGCTGCTCTGCGCCGCCTGGTTTGTTTCGCTCGACGCGGTCGATGTGGCCTTTACCGAAGCCGCTGTCGGGGCCGGTATTTCTACCGTTCTGATGCTCGGCGCCATGCTGCTGACGGCGCGCGAGAGCGAGCCGGCCGGGGCCGGGCGTCACTGGGCCGCCTTCGCTGTCGTCGCTTCAGCCGGTGCCGCACTGTTCTTCGCCATTCCCGACATGCCGGTCTATGGCGATGCGGAAAGCCCGGCCAATGCCTATCTCGGCCGTGAATTCATGGAACGCACGCCGCAGGACATCGCCGTGCCCAATGTCGTCACCGCCGTGCTGGCCAGCTATCGCGGTTATGACACCTTCGGCGAAACGGTCGTGGTCTTCACGGCTGCGCTGGGTGTGATGCTGCTGCTGGGCTTTGGCTCCGGCGGCCGCCGCAAGGAAGAGGAGGAGGACTGACATGTCACCGCACCTGATCCTTCGCGTTGTCTCCAAACTTCTGATCCCGCTGATCGTGATCTTTGGCCTTTATGTGCAGTTCCACGGTGATTTCGGTCCCGGGGGCGGCTTCCAGGCGGGCGTGATCATCGCCGTCGCCGTGATCCTCTATGCGCTGATCTTCGGCATGGACGAGGCCCGCCGCGCCGTGCCGCCGGGTGCCGTGCGCTATGGCGCCGCGCTGGGCGTGCTGATCTATGCCGGTGTCGGCGTCGCCACCCTGTTCATGAACGGCGCCGGCGAACCGCTCAATTTCCTCGATTATGACGCGCTGCATCCCGACCAGGGTCACCATACCGGTCAGCATTACGGCATCCTGCTGGTCGAGCTGGGCGTGCTGACCACGGTCGCTTCGGTCATGCTGGCGATCTTCTATGCCTTCGCCGGCCGTGTGCCGGACATCCCGGATGAGGAGTGGTAGCGATGCTGGAGATCCTCGCAGAGCGCTTCAACTACATTCCCATCATCATCCTGATGATGATCGGGCTGTATGTGGTCATCGCCACCGGCAATCTGGTCAAGCGATTGGTCGGCCTGTCGCTGTTCCAGACCTCGGTCTTCCTGCTCTACATCACCATCGGCAAGGTGTTTGGCGGTTCGCCGCCCATCATCGCCGATGACGGCCATCATGGTGAAGACGCCGGCCATGGAGCCGAGGCCGGATATGGTGCCGAAGCCGCCGTCGCGCATGGCGCGGATGCTGGCGAGCACGCCACCGAGGCCGCCGACCATGCCGTCGACGCTGCCCACCAGGTGGCTGAAATCGCCTATTCCAACCCGCTGCCGCACGTCCTCATCCTGACCGCGATCGTGGTCGGCGTGGCGACCCTGGCGGTCGGTCTGGCGCTGGTCGTGCGCATCCGGGAGGCCTACGGGACCATCGAGGATGACGCCCTGAACACCGCCGACTACTCGCTTGAATCCGGGAGCGCCGAATAATGCAGTTTCTGGCCGATTTCCTGCCCGCCGGCATCGCCATGCACGCGCCGGCGCTGATCGTCGTCATCCCGCTGATCATGGCCGCAGTGTCCGCCCTGATGCCGAATGGCCGGCTGGGCTGGCTGGTGACGCTGATCACCTCCGCCCTGGTCGCCGTCCTCGCCCTCAACCTTTTGGGCCAGGTCGCGACGCAGGACGTGATTTCCTATCATCTGGGGGGCTGGGCACCGCCGCTGGGCATCGAATACCGCGTCGATATGCTCAATATCCCGCTGCTTCTTGTGGTCGGGATTGTCGGCTTCCTGTGCGTCATCTACGCCCTGCCGAGCGTTGCCGACGAGATCGCCGAGAACAAGCAGGCGCTGTTCTATTCGGCCTTCCTGGTCTGTTTCGCCGGCCTTCTGGGCGTGACCATCACCGGCGACGCCTTCAACGTCTTCGTCTTCCTCGAGATCTCCTCGATCTCGACCTATGTCATCATCGCCATGGGCGCCGGCAAGGATCGCCGTGCCCTGACGGCCAGCTATAACTACCTGATCCTCGGCACGATCGGCGCCACCTTCTTCGTCATCGGTGTCGGCTTCCTCTATATGGCGACCGGAACGCTGAACATGGCCGACATGGCCGCGATCCTGGAAGAGACCGGTCACAACCGGGTCACCCAGGCGGCCTTCGCCTTCATCGTGGTCGGCCTCGGCCTGAAGGCGGCGATGTTCCCGCTGCACCTGTGGCTGCCCAACGCCTATGCCTTTGCGCCGAACTTCGTCACCGCCTTCCTCGCCTCGACGGCGACCAAGGTGGCGTTTTACGCGCTGATCCGCTTTTTGTTCTCGGTCTTCCATCCCGATGTCAGCTTCGTGTCGATGTCCTTCACCTGGCTGTTTGCCGTGGTCGGGACGATTGCGATGGTCGTCGCCTCCCTGCAGGCGGTCTTCCAGACCGATGCGCGCCGTTTGCTGGCCTATTCCTCGGTGGCCCAGGTCGGTTACATGATGCTGGGACTGGGCATGGGTACGGCCTCGGGCCTGTCGGCCGGCCTGTTGCACCTGATGAACCACGCCCTGATGAAGGGCGCCCTGTTCATGGCGCTGGGCGCTTTCGCACTCAATTTCGGCGTCCGCCGGGTCAAGGACCTGGCCGGAATGAGCAAGACCATGCCGGCGTCGGCGACCGCCTTCACCATTGCCGGCCTGTCGCTGGTCGGCGTGCCGCTGACGGTCGGTTTCACCTCGAAATGGTATCTCGTCACCGCCGCGCTCGAACGTGGCTGGTGGTGGGCTGTGGCGGCCTTGATGCTGTCCTCGCTGCTGGCCCTGGCCTATGTCGCCCGGCTGCTGTCGGCGATCTGGATGGACGCTCCGCCCAGCCATCATGGCGAGCTGATGCAGCGTCGCCTGGCACCGTGGATGGTGCTGGTGCCGATGAGCTTCCTGGCCCTGGCCAATGTCTATTTCTTCTTCCACGCCGACCCGCTGGTCTGGCTGGCCCGGTCCGCGGCGGAAGCCGTGATGGGAGGGAATTGAGCTGATGTGGACGCCTGAACTCTCTCTCGCCCTCGCCCTGGTCCTGCCGGCCCTGGGCGGTGTCTTCGTGGCCCTGCTGGGCTCGCGGCCCAATCTGCGCGAGGCAGCGACGCTGATCGCGGCGGTGCTGCTGGCCTTCAATGTCGCCTATCTGGTCGAGATCGCCCAGGGCCATCCGACCCTCGATCTCGCCACCCTGGCGCCGGGCCTGCACCTGGTCTTCAAGCTGGAACCGCTGGGCGCGATCTTTGCCGCTGTCGCCTCGGGTCTGTGGATCGTCAATTCGCTCTATTCGATCGGCTATATGCGCGGCAATAACGAGAAGAACCAGACGCGTTTCTATGTCTGTTTCTGTATCGCCATTGCCGGTGCCATGGGCGTGGCCCTGTCGGGCAATTTGCTGACCATGTTCCTCTTCTACGAGGTTCTCACCCTGTCGACCTATCCGCTGGTCACGCACAAGGGTGACGCCAAGGCCAAGCGCGGCGGCGCGATCTACCTGTCCATCCTGCTGGGCACCTCGATCGGCCTGTTGCTGCCGGCGGTCATCGCCACGCATTTCCTCGCCGGATCGACCGATTTCGTCGCCGGGGGCCTTTTGGCCATCAACGAGATCACGCCGGCAATCTCCAGCGTATTGCTGGTATTGTTCGCCTTCGGGATCGGCAAGGCGGCGCTGATGCCGGTCCATCCCTGGCTGCCCAATGCCATGGTTGCGCCGACCCCGGTCTCGGCCCTGCTGCACGCGGTGGCCGTCGTGAAGGCCGGTGTCTTCGCCATGCTGAAGGTTGGCACCTATATCTTCGGACCGGCGCTGATCGCCATCACCCCGGCCGCCGATGCGCTGGCCTGGATTGCCGGCATCTCCATCGTGCTGGCCTCCGTGGTCGCCATGACCAAGGATAATCTGAAAGCCCGTCTGGCCTTTTCGACCGTCTCGCAGCTGTCCTATGTGACGCTGGGCGTGATGCTTGGCTCGCCGCTGGCCATGCTGGGCGGCGCGTTGCAGATCGTCATGCATGCCTGGGGCAAGATCACCCTCTTCATGAGTGCCGGCGCGATCTATACCGCCACCGGCAAGACCGAGATCTCGCAGATGGACGGGCTGGGCCGCTACATGCCCTGGCTGTTCATTGCCTACACCGTCGGGGCGCTGTCGATCATCGGCCTGCCGCCACTGGGCGGATCCTGGCCGAAACTCTTCCTGTTGCAGGGCGCCTGGGAAAGCGGGCATGGCTGGCTGATGGTGGCGCTGATTGCCTCCTCCATCCTCAATGTCGCCTATCTGCTGCCCTTGTCCGCGCGCGGTTTCTTCTCGCCGCCGGCCGAGGCCAAGCTGAAGAAGCAGCCGCCGATGCTGGTCATCCTGCCGCCGGTCATCACGGCTGCCGGCGTGGTGGTGCTCTTCTTCCTCATCGGACCGCTGCGTGACTATCTGGCGCCGGTCTTCCTGTCGTCGACCCTTGCTGCGGAGGCCGCACTGTGAGCGATCCTAACGGCAAACATGATGAACTGATCCACCCGGTCGCCCGGCCTTTCCTGTGGCTCGACTCGGGCTGGCTGAAGTCCTCGATGATCTGGATTTTCCTGGTCGCGACGCTGGGTTTTGTCGCCGTCGACTTCTTCCATCACCGCCATGAATACGTCCACCTGGCCGAATTCTACGGCTTCTACGCCATGTGGGGCTTCGGCGCCTTCGTGCTGGCCGTGATGATCGGCTGGTTCGTGATCCGCGGCCTGTTGGGCCGGGAAGAGGATTACTGGGACGGCGACAGTTCCGATGAGGAGGGCCAGTCATGATCGAAGCCCTCTACGACGTCTCACCGGCCTGGCCGGTCATCATCGCCGGCCTGCTGGCCGCGGCCTTCCCCTTCCATACCGCACGCAAGGGCCTGGCCCTGATCGCGCCGGTGCTGGCGCTGGGCCTGTGGTTCAATGCGCCCTCGGGTGACCATGTCGGCGGGCTCATCGAGCTGGGCGGTTTCACGATGGAAACCTTCCGCTTCGACGGGCTGTCGCGCATCTGGGGCCTGATCTTCATCATCGCCGCCTTCATCAACGGGCTTTATGGCCTGCACGAGAAGGACCGCATCGCCGATGCAGCCGGGCTGATCTATGCCGGTGCCGGCCTGGGCGCCGTCTTTGCCGGTGACCTGTTGTCCCTGTTCGTGTTCTGGGAGCTGACGGCGATTTCCTCGGTCTTCCTGATCTGGGGCGCCCGCAACAATGCCGCCTACAAGGCCGGCCTGCGCTATCTGGCCATCCACGTCCTGTCCGGCGTGCTGCTGCTGACCGGTGCGGTGATCCGGGCCAGCGAGACCGGTAGCTGGGCCTTCGACGAGACACTCTCGATCGAGACGCTGGGCGGTTTCCTGATCTTCATCGCCTTCGGCATCAAATGCGCCTTCCCCTTCCTGCACAACTGGCTGCAGGACGCCTATCCGAAGGCCACCATCACCGGCGCGGTCGTCCTCTCGGCCTTCACCACCAAGCTGGCCGTCTATGCGCTGGCGCGGGGCTATGCCGGAACCGACCAGCTGATCTGGATCGGCGCCATCATGACGGCCTTCCCGGTCTTCTTTGCCGTGGTCGAGAATGATCTGCGCAAGGTGTTGTCCTATTCGCTCAACAACCAGCTGGGCTTCATGGTCGTGGGCATCGGTGTCGGCACCGAGCTGGCGATCAATGGCGCGGCGGCGCATGCCTTTGTGCACATCATCTACAAGGCGCTGTTGTTCATGAGCATGGGCGCGGTGCTGCTGCGGGTCGGCACGGTGAAAGCCTCCGAGCTGGGCGGCCTGTTCAAGTCGATGCCGGCCACGACGGTATTCTGCCTGATCGGGGCGGCCTCGATCTCGGCCTTCCCGCTCTTTTCCGGCTTTGTCGCCAAGGCGCTGACCCTGGCCGCCGTGGCCCAGGAGGGCCATTGGATGGTCTGGCTGGTACTGGTCTTTGCCTCCGCCGGTGTGCTCGAGCATTCGGGCATCAAGATCCCGTATTTCGCCTTCTTCAGTCACGACCGTGGCCATCGCGTCCGCGAAGCACCGGTCAACATGCTGATGGCGATGGGGATGGCGGCGCTGATCTGTGTCTATCTGGGTGTGAATTACGGCGTGCTCTACGAGCTCGTGCCTTTCCCGGAGGCGGCGCTGCACTATGAGCCCTACACCTTCGACCATATCGTCGGACAGATGCAGCTCTTGCTGGGGGCCATGTTCGCCTTCGCCTTCCTGGTGCGGATGAAATGGTATCCGGACGAAAAGCGCGGTGTGAATATCGACACTGACTGGTTCTACCGCCGCTTCCTGGCCAACACGCTCAATTGGTGCCACGCAATGTTCAGCCGTCTCTGGGCCTCGATCGGCAATGTGCTGGGCGGAGTCCGGCGCCGGACCGGCGGAAAACTGTTCGAGGTTTTCAGTCCTATCGGTGCCTTGAGCCGGGATATCCCCAGTGGTTTGCTGGCCATCTGGACCAGCGCCCTCCTGGCGATCGTCCTGCTGATCGCCTATCTCGCGCCTTAAGTCTCAGGCACTTGCGGATTAGAAGAGGGCGCAACCCGCACAGGTTGCGTCCTCTTTCTTTACAACAAAAATAGGAATATTATCCCCACCTGGGTGTAGCCATCTTAGCATCACGTCGGTCGCGGCCATCGGGGCGCCGCGTCAGAACGGGAGCGTTCGGATGAGCCGTATCATGTGCAGACTGGAAGAGGATGTCGCCCGGGCCCGCCTGGCCCAGAGCGCCGTGGCTTACGCCTTCGGGATCTCGCAGCGCGAGCTGGAGGCACCGACCCGGCGATCGCGGGAGGCCGCTCTGGCCAGGCAGGCGGCGATGTATCTGGCCCATGTTGCCTTCGAGCTGCCGCTGACCCGCGTGGCGCTCGCCTTCGGGCGCGACCGCACGACAGCGGCCCATGCCTGTCATCGCATCGAGGACCGGCGCGATGACCGCGCCTTTGACGACTATATGGACGCGCTGGAAGCCGCCCTGCGCACCGCGCCGCGACTGAGCGGGCTGCAGCGTCTGGCCGGTCTGGAACGTTTTGAACGCCCGGAGCGCCTGACATGAGCGCGCCGCGCTGGATGCGCGCCCTGGCCCGGCCGGGCGCCCGCATGGTGCCGCCCGGGGATATCGAGGCGAGGGCGGTGGTGCTGCCGCAAGGAGATCGCCGCCGCCGCCCGACCTCACGCCTGTCGCCCAGCCGTTTCGAGGAGGCGATGCGCTGTGGCTGGCTGGCCAGGCGGGACAATGGCCTGGTCCTGTCCGCCGACGGTCAAGCGGCCCTGAAAGCTGGTACACGCGGAGAAGACCCCGACCCGGCCAGTCGACATCGTGAGATGGAGGAACGGCCGGTGATGGACCGGGAAGGTCACGTCTCAACAGCCAGGGCCAATCGCCGGGAAGGCCCGCTCGGTCCCTGGCTCGATGGCCTCGAGCCTCATCAGCGCCAGGCCGGCGAGCGCTTTATCGCCGACTATCACCGATCAACCCTGATGAGCCCGGTCACCCGCAACTGGTCCCCCACCGCCCAGCGCCGCAGCGAGGGCCGCCGTCATGGTCCCGAGGACGCAGCGGTAAGCGCCCTGGCCGCCAAGGAGCGGGTGATGAATGCGCTGGACGCCCTCGGCCCCGCCTTCGCCCGCGTCATCGAAGCCGCCCTGGTCCACGAAGACAGCGCCGCAGCGCTGGAGCGCCGTTTCGGCTGGGCGGCAAGGTCCGGGCGGACCGTGCTCGGCCTGGCGCTGACACGGCTGGCGGAGATCTATCGGCTGGTTTGAGGGAGGGCGGTCTCACCAAAGCTTGTCATCCCTGATGGACGCCCGGCGCAGGCCGGGCGAAAGTCAGGGACCAAACTGGTGGCCACCACATGGGTCCCCCCGCAACATTTTTCCCGGGCGTAGACCCGGGACCCACGAAACGACCCGGCAAGCGACAAGTCTCCCGTAGGTCCCGGATCGCGCTTGGGCGCGTCCGGGAAAAATGGAGTGTATGGCGGGATGCGAGCGGCGGCTCGCCCAGCGGGGGATGACGGCGACAGGCAAGCCACCAAACGCTTGTCATCCCTGATGGACGCCCGGCGCAGGCCGGGCGAAAGTCAGGGACCTATATGTTGCAACCACTTAGGTCCCCGCCTTGCGTCCGGCCTTCGCCGGACATCCAGCGGGGATGACAAAGGGGGCGGGCCAGCCCGTCCCCTCAAATCGCCGCCGCTTCACCCCGTATCCGGCTGATCATCGAGGCCAGACCGTTCGAGCGTTGCGGGGAGAGGTGTTCGGCGAGGCCGATCTTTGCCAGCACGTCGCGGGCGTCGACGGACAGGATTTCTTCGCCCGTGCGGCCGGAATAGAGGCGCACCATCAAGGCGGCGAGGCCGCGCACGATGTGGGCGTCGCTGTCGGCGCGGAAGGTGAGGGTATTGCCGGCAGTCTCGGTGACCAGCCAGACCTGGCTGACGCAGCCCTTGACCCGATTGTCCTCGGAACGTTCGTCCTCGGGCATGTCCGGCAGCGCCTTGCCCATGTCGATGAGATAGCGGTAGCGCTGCTCCCAGTCGTCCAGGAGGTCGAACTCGTCCACGAGATCGTCGATTTCGGTTTGGATGTCTTGTGCCGTCATGTCAGCGCCGACGTAGTGCGGGCGAGGCGGCGAGGCAAGCCGTCTGTGCGGTTTGCGGGCAGTCAGAGGGTCGTCAGGTCAGTGCGTCGGGCGGGTCGGGATGGTCGCGGTCAGGACTTCGCGCGGGACGGGGCGGATGCGTTGGACGGAGCGGAATGGCTGGCGGTCTGGCGGTCCTGATGGGTTTCGATGGCGTCACCGATCCGGTCCATTGCCATGCCCCCGAGGAAGGTGCCGAGGCGGGCGGCTTCCGAGCCGGCTTCACAGATGACTTCATTGTCGACGCACCATTCCGACACCTTGGCCGAGGCGTCGATCCGCGTTTCTGCCGTGTTGAACGGCAGATCCATCGCTTCGCCCGCAAAATCCTGCGGGACAAAGAAACTGACGACAGCAACCCAGAAGGCAGCGCGCAGCAGGAACATCATCTTCGACCTCATTCATGACCGAAACCGGGTGTACCGGTCTCAATGCAGGATAGAGGCTAGGAAGAATTCTGAGTAATAGCGAGCGATTACGGGCTTTACCGAAAACGGTGTGCGAATTCGATCCGCGAATTTTGTGTAAAATTGTCGACAAATTCTATCTTGTCCCTGATCGGGACACGATTTGTTAAGGATTGGCCGGAAACCGCAAACCTTTCCGATCAAATTTGACTCAATTCGCGCTGCTTCCCAGACAGCGGCTGACATCCATCAGCGCGTGTTCGGCGATGCAGAAGCTGTCCTCATACATGAAATGCCCGGCGGCGACGCATTGTTGCAGGTCAAGCCGGACCCAGGCGAGGCAGCGTTCAACCACCGGATCCGACAGCAGGGCCTCGACCACCTGGTCGGTGCGGGCCGGGTCGTCATTGTTCAGCGATTGCAGCGCCGCGACCGAAAGGATGCGGCCGATGCGGTCGCGATCGGGGTCGGGTGCCGCTTCACCCACGGTCAGGGTCAGCTGCGGCGCGACCGACGGGCGGTCGGACAGGGGGACCGACTCGATGCGGTCAAACAGGGCCGAGGCCGGCAGGCCCTGGTCGAAACCGCCGCTCAGCGTCATCAGCACTTCATCGGTCATGTCGATCGGCGCGCTGCCCATGTGCGACAGCTCGGCCAGGCGATCGGTGCGGTCGCCATGGCTGCGATTGGCCCAGCGCTCGCTCTGCAGGTCATAGGCGGCAGCGCGGTAACGAACCGACACATCCATGATCTCGGCGCTGTCGGCGGCCATGGCATCGACGACGGAGGCCTGGGCGTCCTCGGACGAGGCAAAGCTGGTGGCGTAGGTCGGGTCATACATCAGGCCGGTCATCGCGGCTTCGGGGCCGTAATAGTCTGCCAGCTCGCGGACTTCATCGAGATATTCCGGATGGCGGGCGGCGATGATGGCGGCATAGGCGATCCAGGCGCGGACCAGGCGTTCCTCGCCATAAAAGGCGGTCAACCGGTTCATGGCATCGTCGAGATCGCGTCCCGAGGCGATCGGTGCCGAATGAAGGTCGGCAATCACGGAATGATAGGCGGCGTATTCCCCGGCCGAGCGTTCGATCAGGGTCGGTTCGCGCGGGGTGGCCTGGTCAAGTTGCAGGACGGGCGCCGAGGCGGGAGCGTTGCTTGTCGGGGCCGCGGTATCCGGCGCGGTATTGTCCTGGGCAGCCAGGTTCATACTCATGCTCAGCGCGCCAATAGCAAGGACAGTCGTCAACATCACACATGCTCCTTTGAACCCGTCTCATACTGCCTCGCCTTGATGGCGCATCCAAGGGGCAGATGCGGATGAATTATCATGAGGCTTAGCCAATGAGACCGGTAAACGGACAAAGTTTAAGATTCAGCATTTGTTAACGTCGAAGGCGAAGATTCCATGCAGCTACAAAAGCGAGTCGCACCGGTTCAAGATGAAGCCGAAATCGCCTGCCATAACAGCCTGGTTCGCACGCCAGGGCGGAATGCTCGTCAACCTGATCTGGCTTGGCACGCTGGCGGCTGCCTTGCCGCGGCTGTGGCCAATCATTGACGGGACCGCCGTCGAGAAGTCGCTGCTGGTCGCGGCCATCGCCGCGCCGGCCCTGCTTTCCTTCATTCTCGTCCCGCGCATGGACCGCGCCTTCGAGCGTTTCCTGCTGGCGCTGGTCTGGACCGGCTTTGCGGTCGGCGTGACCCTGACCGGTGGCGGTGTCACCGGGATCGGCGTGCTGGCCTTCCTGCTGGCCCCGGCCATGGCGGCCGCCTGCGGTGAGCGCGACGGTGTGATCAAGGCGGCGGCCCAGTCCGGACTGGCCGCCCTTGTCATCAGCGGCCTGCAGCTGACCGGTTTTGTCGCGCCGGCGCCGATGGCCATCGAATTCCATCTGCCCTTCGTACTGGGCTGCGTGCTCACCCTGTCGACCGGCTTTGCCTTTGGTGCCCTGCGTGCCGTGCATGATGCCGACCTGGCGCGCGCCGAGGCTGAACGGGGGCGTGTCCGCGCCAAGGCCTTCGACGCCTCACCCGTACCGCTGGTCGCTTGCGATGCTGACGGCCATATCCTGGCCGCCTCGCGGGGCTTGCGTGACCTGTCGCCCGGCCTGCCGCGTGACCTGAAGGGCCTGCCGCTGGCCGATCTCGGTTTCGACGATGATGACCGCGCCCAGCTGGCCGCCTCTGGCCGCCGTGCCGCGCTGCGCGATGTCGAGGGACCACTCGTTGTGCGCGGGCCGCGCGGTCACAGCGAAGACGTGATCGTCAAGACGCGGCCCATCCATGGCGGCTCGGTCATCACCCTGTCCAAGGATAGTGGTCCGGCCCTGCAGGCCGCGCTGACCCAGGCCCGGCACGACCGCGAGGCCGCCGAAGAGGACGCCCGCGCCAAGTCGCAATTCCTGGCCTCCGTCAGTCACGAGCTGCGCACCCCGCTCAATGCCATTATCGGTTTTTCCGATGTCATGAAGGCGCGCCTGTTCGGGCCGCTGCCGGCGCGCTACGCCGAATATGCCGACCTGATTCATGAAAGCGGCCAGCACCTGATGGAGCTGATCGGCGACGTGCTGGACATGTCCAAGATCGAGGCCGACCGCTATGAGCTGGTCCGCGAGACCTTCGATATCGGGGAAGTGGTCAACCTGTCGGCCAAGATGATGCGCCTGCAGGCAGAAGAGGCCGGCATCAATCTCAAGATCAAGCGCCATGACGGCCCGCTTCTGGTCGATGGTGACCGCAAGGCCCTGCGCCAGATCCTGCTGAACCTGCTGTCCAATGCCGTCAAGTTCACGCCGAAGGGCGGTGCCATCGTGGTCATGGCCCGGGCCAGCGGTGGCCAGCTTGTGATGGCCGTCGGCGATAGCGGTGTCGGCATCGATCCGGAAGAAACCGCCCGTCTTGGCCAGCCCTACCAGCAGGCCGCCAATGCGCGTGACATCGAAAAGCGCGGCACGGGCCTCGGCCTGTCACTGGTTCGCGCCCTGTCGGAATTGCATGGCGGCTCGATGAATATCGCCAGCCGCAAGGGCGAGGGCACCACGGTGACCATTTCCCTGCCCATCCTCGCCGAAGACAAGGCCGACGTGGAACCCCATCCCGGCCTCGACGTCCGCCAGCAGATCCAGCGGGCCCAGGAAGCCAGCCAGGACATGACGGTGGTGAAGGCGGATGTGGCCTAGCCGCTGAGTCTCGCGACTCGTCGGCACTTCAAACATTTCCACCGTCATCCCCGGCTTGCCCGGGAGGGCAGCCCTTCAGTCGAAGGGCTAGCACGGCTCCCGCGGGCCGCTGCTGGGCGGCGATTGTTGAATGTCGGTGTGGGTATTCGAAGGCTGCGCCTCGCGCAGACCTGCCCTTACATCGCTTGTCAGCCAGCGCGCCAGACGCGATTTGCGAGGTCAAGGGCGCGAAGCGCCGCTGCGCGGTTACACCCTTGAGCTCGCAAATCGCGTCTGGCCATCTCTCGGCAAGCGATGAATGGGGACGTGGGCGCTGGCGCGCCGTTTCTTGGCTGCAGGTACATGTCGTCATCCCTGATGGACGCCCGGCGCAGGCCGGGCGAAAGTCAGGGACCTGGCTGGTAGCGACCACTTAGGTCCCTGCCCTGCGTCCGGCCTTCGCCGGACATCCGGCAGGGATGACAAGGAAACGTGGTGCGGCCCGTTCCTCCCCACGCGTTGGGGAAAGGGAGCCGTCTAACCCTTCGGCTTGCGCTTCAGCGTGGCGCCCTTCTCGAACGGTTTTCCGCCATCCTTCTTGAAGCCGGGCTTCTTGCCGGCGGGCTTGTCATAGCCGCCGCCCTTTTTCTTGAAGCCACCGGCGGCCGGTTTGCGCTTGCGGGCCCAGGAGCTGTCCTCGCCCTTGTCGGGGCGGGCATTGGGATTGGTCAGGTCGCCAGCGGGGCGAGCCTTGGCGGCCGGGCGGTCGTCGCTCGAGGATGTTGGCTTGTCGGCACGGGGACGGCGCGGCTTGTCGTCCTTTTTCCAATCGGACTTGTCGGCCCGGGGCTTTTTCTCCCAGGGTTTCTCATCGCCACCAACCGGGCTTTCGGCGCGGTCATAGTCCGGCTTTGGCTTGCCCTTGTAGGGACGGTCGCCATCGGCGGCCTTGCCATAGGGTTTCTTGTCGCCGAATGATTTCTTCTCGTACGGCTTCTTGTCGCCATAAGGCTTCTTGTCGCCATAGGGCTTTTTGTCGCCGAACGGTTTCTTGTCACCGTAGGGCTTCTTCTCATACGGCTTTTTCTCGTAGCGCGGCTTGTCGCCAGAGCTTTCACCCTCGCGTTCGCGCTGGTCGTGCGGCTTGCGGTCCTCATAGGAGCGCGGGGCGCTGTCATCGCGATTGCGGCTGACCGGATAGCCGTCACTGTCGGTCTCGCGATGGCGCGACTTCTCGCGGTGACGCATTTTCGGCGTGCGGGCATCGGTCGGGCCGTCATTGGGACCGGCGCGTTCCATCTGCGAGCCGTCATCCGGGCTGACGCGGATATTGTTCTCGCCGCCGCCATTCTCGGCCAGCGCCTTGGCGAAGCGGTCGGCATGTTCGGCGTCGATCTCGAAACGGGTTTCGGTCTCGCCGATCTGGATCGAGCCGATCTCGCGCTTGGTGACATGTCCCAGGCGGCAGATCAGCGGCAGCAGCCAGCGCGGCTCGGCCTTGGCCTTGCGACCGGCCGACAGGCGGAACCAGACACTGGCCTTGAAGTTCTCGCGCGGCTTGCGCTCGGGACGGTCATTCTGTGCTGCCGGGCCGGACAGAAGGTCCTCGGCCGAGGGCAGGGTCGCCAGGCGGGCGCGCAGGAAGGCGGCGGCCAGTTGCTCGGCGGTGAATTTCTCGAGCAGGGCGTCCGTGTCGACTTTCATCGCCTCATCGACCGCTTCGGTCAGGATCGGGTCGGCCATCAGGCGTTCGCGGTCGCGGGCGCGGACATCATCCGAGCTCGGCGCTTCGGCCCATTCGGCCTGCAGCTTGGCATCGCGCAGAAGGCGATTGGCGCGGCCGCGGCGGGTGTGCGGCACGATGATCGCGCAGACACCCTTGGCACCGGCCCGGCCGGTCCGGCCCGAGCGGTGCAGCAGCACGTCGGAATTGGTCGGCAGGTCGGCATGGATGACCAGTTCCAGACCCGGCAGGTCGATACCGCGGGCGGCGACATCGGTCGCCACACAGACGCGGGCGCGGCCATCGCGCAGGGCCTGCAGGGCGTGTGTGCGCTCTTTCTGGGTCAGCTCGCCGGACAGGGCGACGGCGGCAAAGCCGCGATTGCCGAAGCGGGCGGCCAGACGGTTCACCGCTTCGCGCGTGGCGCAGAAGATGATGGCGCGCTCGGCATCGTAATAGCGCAGTACATTGATGATCGCATTCTCGCGATCGGACGGGGCGACCGACAGGGCGCGGTATTCGATATCGGCGTGCTGGCCGCGCTCGGACACCGTCGAGATGCGCAGCGCATCCTTCTGGAAGCGGCGGGCAATATCGGCAATGGCGCGCGGCACGGTGGCCGAGAACAAGAGGGTGCGACGGCTCGCCGGGGCCGCGTCGAGAATGTATTCAAGATCTTCGCGGAAACCGAAATCGAGCATCTCGTCGGCTTCGTCCAGGACCACGGCTTTCAGCTGGGACATGTCCAGCGCGCCGCGCTCGATATGGTCGCGCAGGCGGCCCGGCGTGCCGACCACGATGTGACAGCCGCGCTCCAGCGCCTTGCGCTCGGCCCGCGGATCCATGCCGCCGACACAGGAGGCGATCTGGCCGCGCGCCTCGCCATACAGCCAGGCCAGTTCGCGCTGGACCTGCAGGGCCAGTTCGCGCGTCGGCGCGACAATCAGGGCCATCGGCAAGTCGGGCCGGTTGAACTGGTCGTCATCGCCCAGAAGCGTCTTGGCCATGGCCATGCCGAAGGCGGCGGTCTTGCCGGAGCCGGTCTGGGCCGAAACCAGCAGGTCACGCCCTTCGGCCTCTTCCGCGATCACGGCGGACTGGACTTCGGTGAGGGCGGCATAGCCCTTTTTCTCGAGCGCAGCGGCAAGGGCCGGCGCAATGCGGGGATTCAAGGTCATATATAGCTGTTTCCAGTGCCTAATGCCGGTCGCACCCATCAGCGACCGGGTTCCATCGTCGTCCCGGTAAGGGCGCCGATAGGGCGACTGGCCGGAATAGACGGGGCTTTAGCACGAGATTACCGGCAAAGGCCAATGATGCGGCAGCAGGGCGGTCATGCAGATGTGGGGGTGAGGCGCGAATGCGTGATCGGCTGGCCAGGAGCGCGCAGTGCAGGTCGTCAGATGACTGGCCTGCACGGTGCCCCGAATCCGGGTGCCGAATCCGGGTGCCGAATCCGATCCGGTCGCTGCCTGCCATGGCAAGTCTGCGGTCTGAATGATTTATTTGTTTTGCGACAGGACTGTCCTGTGTTGCGCTCGGCGCGGGCGTGACATTTTAGCTGTGTCGATTCGATTGCGTGATCGACCCCGCAACCGGAGCACTTGCGTTGGAGACAAACCCCGCCGGCTCGGAGCCCAGACGCTTCCTGATCATCGATGATGACGACCTCGACCGGATGGTGATCGAGCGCAAGCTGGGTCAGATGGAGCCGGGAGCGGTGTGTTGCCATGCGGCGACCGCGGATGCCGCGCTTCGCCTGGTCGCCGAGGATCCGGCTTTTGACGCAGCTTTTGTTGATTTCGCCATGCCGGACGAGGACGGGCTGAGTACCATTCGCGCGCTGCGCCGGCAAAAAGCGCTTGAGCTGGTGCCGGTGATCATGGTCACCGGAAGCGCAGACCCGGTGCTGGCCGCGTCGTCCATTATCGAGGGAGCGGATGCCTATCTGAGCAAGGAGGACATGACCGATTCGCGGTTTGCCTGGGCATTGGTCAGTGCGTCCGAGCGGGCGAGATTGCGCCGGGAGGCCCGGGCCAAGGAAATCGCGATGCGTGAATTTGCGTTCAACGCGGCTCATGACCTCAAATCGCCGCTGAACGGTATTACCGGCTTTGCCGCCCTGCTGGCAAAAGCCGTCGATGACGTATCTCCCCAGGCCCGGGAGTTCGCTTCAAAAATCCGGACCCAGGGCCTCAAGATGGCAGAGATGATCGACTCGATGCTGGACTACGCGATAGCCGGTGAAGCGATCGGCGAGACCCCGGTCGTCGCCCTGCAGGATGTCGCCGATGATGCCGTCGCTTCGACCCGGGCTGAGCTGGACGCGATCGCCGCCAGCATTCGTGTGAGCGTGACCGGACAGGCGCCCATGGATCGCATCCAGATCGAGCGCGTCTTGCGCAATCTCATTCTGAACGCGGTCAAATACCGGGCATCTGCAATCCCCGAAATAGCGATCCGAACCCGCCACGTTGCGGGCACCCTGGCGGTCGAGGTCGCCGACAACGGAGTGGGCGTTCCGTCCGATCTCCGGGACCGGATATTCGAACCCATGCAGCGTGCCCATCACCAATCGGTTGACGGGCACGGTCTGGGGCTGGCGATTTCCCGCAAGATCATCAATGCCCATGGCGGCCGGATCTGGTGCGAGGCAAGACCCGGCGGCGGTAGTCTGTTTACCTTCACCCTGCCCGAGGCCTGATCTGATGACACAAGGCCCACCCACACACATTTCTGCCCTGCTCACCCGGGTCGGGCGCCATCGCGGGCACCTTATCCTGGCGCTGGTTTCGATCGCGATTTGTGTCGCTGTCATGATTGGCTGGAAGCTGGGTCTGGAGGCGGTGGTGCGGCTGACGCCAACCTTGTCTCCGATGCAGTTCAACACTGCCTTGGCGCTGTTGCTGGTGGGGCTGGGGGCGGTCGCCGGAAGCTTGCGGTATCGCTTGGTGGCGGGACTCCTGGCGGGACTGGGGGCCGGCATAGCCGGGCTCTGCCTGGTGGAAATTGCGACCGGATTCAGTCTGGCCCTGGACGAGTTGTTTCACGCCCACCAATTTGTCGAGCCGGGTGCCGTCCCCGGTCGCATGTCGCCCAACTCGGCGCTGGCAATCCTGTTGATGGGGCTGGCCGTCTCCTTGCCACAGATACGGGTTGCGGGTCGCCCCCTGCCGGGCGCGGCGATTGCCGCATTCGTATGCAGTGCCGCATCGGTCGGGGCTATCGCGGCCTCGGTGATCGGTTACCTGATCGGCGCCGCGGAGGTTTTCGGTTTCGTGCCGGAAACGCGGATGGGTGTGCTGACCACGATCGCGGCAACCTGTCTGGCGGTTCCGATCTGCGAGTCGATGCTGGTGGCCCTGCTGAGGCGGCGGCGCTTGCCGATGTTCGGCCTGCTGGGCGGTTTCGGCCTGGCGCTGATAATCGTGCTCGCCTCTGCGCATAGCGCCATTCGCGATGATGCTCGCAATGCCCGCCGTGCACAGATTGAACTCGAACTGGGATATGTCGCGCGACAGCTTTCGGGAACCATTACCGACCGGATTCTGGCGGTGGAAGGCATGGCCCAGCGGTGGGCGCGCGTCGGCGGGCTGGCGGAGGATGAATGGCGCGCCGATGCGCTGCGCTACGCGACTGACCACCCGATGATCCAGGCGGTCAGCTGGGCTGGTACCGATGGCATATTGACCTGGGTGGAACCGGTAGCCGGCAATGAGCAGGCAGTCGGCCTCGATCTGTTCAGCTTTCAGGATCGGCGTGCGGTCTATGAGCGCGCCCGCGATACTGGCCGCACAGGGGCAACGCCCGTACTCGAATTCGTGCAGGGCGGGAGTGGATTTGTCACCATGTCGCCGGTCTATCTGCAGGGCGGTGAGTTTGATGGGGTCATGAATGCCGTGTTCGAATTGTCGGAGGTCGTCTCGGCCCTGCCGGTTTCGCCGGTGCTGAGTGAGGTGGATCTCATCCTGGCGGACACGACGGCCCGGATGGTGATGTGGGATCAGGTCCAGATCATGGATGGCGCATTCTTTGTCGGGATCGGACAGGATGCCGTCGGCGTGCTGCAGCCCCGCCAGGCGATTGCCGATCTGGTGCTGGTTCTCGGTCTGATTTCGGGCGGTCTGGCCTTGCTTGCCTCCGGGGCCTTTCTTGTCTCAATGTCGCAGAATCGGCAAATCGCCCACACGAACCGTGAGCTCGAACAGGCCAATGCCGAGCTCGACAGTTTTGTTTATCTGGCCTCGCATGACCTGAAATCGCCGATGCGCGGCATCCGGCAATTGGCGGACTGGCTCGAGCAGGACATGGCCGAGAATTTGTCGAATGATGCCCGACGATATCTCGAGCTGATCCACTCGCGTATCGGTCGCCTGCAGGACCTGCTGGATGCGCTGCTGGATTTCTCCAGAATTGGGCGCAATGCGATGGTTCTGACGACCGTTGACGTGCTGGAGGAAGTCCGGCGCACGGTCGCCTTGCAGGACCTCCCGGAAGCGTGGACGTTCGAAGTCAATGGCGAGCGCCTGGCAGCGCGGACCGACAAGAATTTGCTCTTTGTGATTGTGGCCAATCTCGTCCGCAATGCCGTCAAGCATCATGACCGGGAGGTCGGGCATCTGCAGCTGAGCGTGGCCGGTGATGTTGATGACTGGACGCTCACCGTGACCGATGACGGGCCGGGGATTCCGCGCCAGATGCAAGCGCGGGTCTTCGAGATGTTCCAGACTCTCAAGGCCAAGGATGTTGTCGAGGGCAGCGGCATGGGATTGGCGATTGTGTCCAAGGCCGTTGCGCGTTTGGATGGTAGTGTCCGTGTCGAATCAGATCCGACCAAGAGACGCGGATCCCGGTTTGTTGTTCGATTTCCACTTGTAGTGAGGGAAGCTCATGCACCTGAATCGTGAAGTGTCCATCCTGCTGGTCGAGGACGATGATATCGACGCGGAGGCCGTGGCCCGGGGGCTGCAACAGGCCCGGGTTGCCAATCCGATCGTGCGGGCCCGCAATGGCGAGGAAGCGCTCGCCATCCTGCGGGAGAAGGATGGGGCGTTGGGGATTGGCCGCCCTTATCTTGTGCTTCTCGACCTGAACATGCCGGTGATGAACGGCATCGAATTCCTCGAGGAATTACGGGCCGATCCAGCGTTGACCCGGGCTGTGGTCATGGTGCTGACCACCTCGAACGCTGACAAGGACCGAACGGCGGCATTTGATCACCATGTCGCTGCCTATATCCTCAAGGCCCGCGCCGGCAAGGAATTCGAGGCCGCGGTCAAGCTGATCGGGCATTATTGGCGTTACGTCGAATTTCCTGACTGAGCCCGGCTGGCGCTGCACGCGGGGGCACCCAGTCCCGTCCTATCTCTTGTCCGCTTGCAGGATCAGCTTGCGGTAGTCATTGAGGTCGCCGTCATAGCGTGTCGCCCGGCCGTCCTTGACCAGCCAGAGCTGGTCGGCCGTGCCTTCGGCGAGATAGACGTCGTGGGTGATCAGCACGACGGCGCCATTGTATTCGTTGAGGGCGTAGATCAGGGCTTCGCGGCTGTCGATATCGAGGTGCGAGGTCGGCTCGTCGAGGATCAGGATGTGCGGTTTTTCCAGCGCCATCAGGCCGAGCAGCAAACGCACTTTCTCGCCACCGGACAGTTTCTCGATATTGGTCTCGACCTTCTCGTGCGGAAAGCCCATCCCGGCCGCCACGGCGCGGCAGCGGGAGGGCAGGGCCCCCTCGGGCAGGGCGTCGCGGATATGATCGAGCACGGTCTCGCCGGTGTGCAGCTCGTCCATCTGGTCCTGCGAGAAATATCCGATCCGGAGCGAGCGGGCAGCGGTGCGCTCGCCCCCCATCAGCGGCAGGCGCCGGGCAATGGATTTGACCAGGGTCGTCTTGCCCTGGCCGTTGGCGCCGACAATTGCGATGCGGTCATCCGGATCAAGGCGCAGATCGATCTTGTCGAGAATCTTCGCCCCCTCGCCATACCCCACCGCCGCATCGCGCAATTGCAATAGCGGGGCATTGAGCTTGTCGGTCGAGGCGGGGAAGGAAAACGGCGTCGTTCGCTCGGCGATCGGGATGGAGATGTCCTGCATTTTCTCGAGCATTTTCACCCGCGATTGCGCCTGGCTGGCCTTGGACGCCTTGGCACCGAAGCGGTCGACGAAAGATTG
Organism: Maricaulis maris MCS10; assembly: GCF_000014745.1. NCBI lineage: Bacteria > Pseudomonadati > Pseudomonadota > Alphaproteobacteria > Maricaulales > Maricaulaceae > Maricaulis > Maricaulis maris. Next base: position 1,000,233 of record NC_008347.1, read on the forward strand.
CAGGCGGGCGCGGTCGGCGTCCTGCTTGGCGCGCTGGCTTTCCAGCAGCGCTGTCTTGGCGGCGCGCAGTCGCAGCCAGGCGTCATAGCCACCGGGCGAGATCGACAATTGCTTGTGTTCCAGCGCCAGGGTGTGGGTGACGCAGCGGTTCAGCATTTCCCGGTCGTGCGAGACGATGACCACGGTGTGCGGATATTTCTTCAGATAGGTCTCGAGCCAGGCGGCACCCTCCAGGTCGAGATAATTGGTCGGTTCGTCGAGCAGCAGCAGGTCGGGCTGAGAGAAGAGCACGCCGGCTATCGCCGCGCGCATCCGCCAGCCGCCGGAGAATTCGCGCGTCGGACGGGACAGGTCGGCATCGGTGAAGCCCAGTCCCATCAGGACTTCCGCCGCCCGCGATTCCGCCGACCAGGCGTCGATATCGGCCAGGCGCATGAAAATCTCGGAGATGCGGTCCGGATCGGTCGCGGTCTCGGACTCCTGCATCAGCGCATGACGCTCGGCATCGGTGGCCAGCACGACGTCCAGTATGGTCTCGTCGGAGGGTTCGACTTCCTGCGCCACCCAGCCCATGCGGGCACCGCGATTCATGCGGATCGAGGCGTCGGAGGAGGGGTGCTCGATCTCTTCGCGGATCAGCTTCAACAGGGTCGACTTGCCGGTCCCGTTGCGGCCCACCAGCCCGACCTTCCAGCCGGAAAAGATCTGTGCCGAGGCATTCTCGAACAGGGACCGCTCGCCAATGCGATAGTCGAGATTGGAAATCGTCAGCATCGGTAAGGTCCAATGGGCGTTGAAGTGGCCGGAAAATGGGGTGCCCAGAGCCGCGCATCAACGCCGCCCGATCACCCGCCGGACATCACGCCCGCGCTCTTGGCCGGGGTCATAGCGGGTACAGCCCGATCCGGCCAGTGCTGGCTGCGGTGAGGACGTGACACGGGAGCTTGTCATCCCTGATGGACGCCCTGCGAAGGCAGGGCGAAAGTCAGGGACCTAGCTGGTTGCAACATGTTGGTCCCCGCCTTGCGTCCGGCCTGCGCCGGACATCCAGCGGGGATGACAGCAGGGGAGAACCCCGCGTCTAACTACGCACATCACCCCGATCGGCACCGCGCAGGAAAGCCAGCGCGGCAGCAAAGTCGCCGATTTCGATATAGTGGCTGGCGACGATATTGCCGTGCCGGTCCATCAGCTCGATGCGGGCGGTTTCTCGCGGGTCTCGTGCCGCCATCGCGTCGGCGGCGGAGATCGGGAAGTCGAACAGGGTGGCGCTGTCTTCGCCGGCCAGGGTGGCGGCGGTGCGACCGGTATCGCGGCCACTGGCCCAGATGCGGGTCTGGGCAAAGCGGGGCGGGGTCCAGCGGGCCCAGGGGGCGTCGGTCGGGCCGGAATAACTCCCGCCCATGGTGGCGTCATACAGGGTTGGCTGGCGGTCCATGTCGCGCAGGACGAGAATGGCCGAGGTGGCGCGCTCGCTGCCGGGCAGGACAAGACTGAGCTGGCGCTGGCCTTCGCGGGTGGAAACACCGATCTTCAGATCGGCCTGGTCCTGGACGATCGACCAGACCGGCATGTCCGGCATGACACCGCGGCTGGAGGTCCAGGTGAAATGGGTGCCGGGGAAATCCATCGCCGGAATGCGGACCCAGCCGACAAAGCCCTCGACTACGCGGTGTTGCAGGTCGCCCACCGCCGGGTCATTGCAGGCGATGCCGGCGGCCTGGCGTTGCAGCTCGCGGGTATAGTCGTCCAGCGCATGCAGGGAGACGCCTTCGCGCAGCAAAAGGCCGCGCGCCTGCAGGCGGGCCGCGTCAAGGGCGGTGCGCTGGCTTTGGGTAAACAGTCCACAACGGGTGTCGACGGCCATGGCCAGCTGGCGCTCACCGAAAATGGCGGCGGCCGCGTCGTCGGCGAGGGCCGGCGCGGTCGCGCTGGCCAGCCCCAGACCGAGGCCCATTCCGAGACAGAGTGTTTTGACGAAGGCGTGCATGACAGATCCCGTTTGCATGGATCCTGTCTAGCAGGGCGGGTTTGATGCCGCGTGAAGAAGGGTGGTTAATGCTTAGCGAATTCAATCGCTAAGATTGATCCCTCACGCCTCGACGCGGACCCGCTTGCGACGTCCGAAGAAGCCCCGGATCAGCAGCAGGATGGCAGCTCCGAACAGCACGAAAGCGGCGTCGCGGGTATGGTCGACGGCGAATTCCTGCACCCGTTCGTTCAGCGTCGGAGCGACGATGGCATAATCCAGCGCGGTGACGCCGCGGGCGCTCCATACGGCGGCCCGGCCTTCCAGCGCCGACCACAGGTTGGAGCGGGCGAGCGAGCGGCCGGCGGCTTCGAACGAGGCCTGGTCCGGCGCGGTCAGCGTCGCGATCCAGCGGCCATCCTGGGCCTGGTCACGGAACAGCGAGGCGACACCGATCCCGACTTCCGTGCCGACTTCGGCATCGGCGGCATCCGCATAGGCCGCCGCGGCCAGACGCATCAGGCCACGCTGGCCACGCGAGCGTTCGGCGGCGCGCAGGGCGGCGCGCAGCTCGGGCGGTGCATTGCGGTCGACGGCGGCGATCCGGGTCGAGGCCGGTCCGATGACCAGCAGGTTGTGATTGACCGGTGCGCTCTCGTCGGCATCGCCATACCAGGCATAGAGCCAGGCTTCGCCGCTGATCAGGGCAGCGCGGGCCAGCACGGACAGGGCGCCATGACGGTCGGCATCGAGGCGGGTCGAGAACTGGACGGCCGTGCGTGAGCCCTGGTCGGCGCTGAAGGGCAGACCGCTATCGGCAAAGGTACGCAAGTCGGCTTCGGTATGGACGCTGCGGGCATCGCGGATCTGGCGGGTGCCAAGGCGGGTCGCCGTCATGGCGTCGGCGGCAATGAAGCTGCGGTCATAGCCGACGAAGGAGCGCGCAGCCATCAAGCGTGCCGCGGCCGTGGCTTCGTCCAGATTGCGGCCGGTGATCACCAGGTGCGGTACACCGTCATGACGGTAGGCGATCTCCGGACCGGAAGAGCGATCCCCCGAGCGCAGGGCGGCGCGGTCTTCGGCGGCCAGGCGGTCATTGTCGGCGATGCGGACAACCAGGTCGGCCTCATCGGCGTGGCTGGTGAAGAGCGGGACCTGGCCGGCACGCAGGGCCAGACCCTGGGCGACCAGGGCTTCCAGTGTCACCCGCTCGCGGCTGATATCGGTGATCAGGGCGATGCGGCGAGGCGCGGCGAAATCGGAGGCGAGGGCCGCTTCCAGTCCTTCCAGCGTCTCGATCGGGGCGACCGGCTCGAGCGTCAGGCGCATTTGCGAGCGGCGGGCATCGACAATCCAGCCGGAAGCCGGCGTGTCGGTGGAGTAGGCAATCTCGAGCGTGTTCTGGCCGGGACGGAAATCGGCGGAGAAAAGGGCGAAACGGGCTTCGATCGGGCGGGCCTGCGGGCGGATTGTGATCGCCTCACCACCATTGATGGACACATGGATCAGGCCGGCCGTGCCATCGCTGGCCGGACGGGCGGCGAGACGCAGCCAGGCTTCCGACGTGTCGACATGCGGCGGCAGGGAAAAGCGGATTTCAGTGCGTTCGCGCGAGGTTGAGAGGATGAAGGCATCGCCACCACCGTCGAGATCGGCGAGACTGCGTTCTTCCGTGTTGACGGGAATCGCGTCAAGCGCCTGCACATGTGTGCTATCAGCTTGAGCGGTGTCTGATGTTGATGACGGCCCCCAAGCCGCCAAGGCACCCGACGCAACGATAGCCATAGCGGCGACCGCAGACGACAATACTCGTACAAACATGAAACGCTCCCTCACCCGTTTACAAACTATTAAGCAATTGGGCTGCCAGCAATCGAAATGAGTGTGCTGAAGACGAAATTCTGGGTGGACGCCTTGATTCGCAGGGCTGAATTGGGGTTGGCGTCGGTTTATGTGATTCGCCGGGGAGACGAAGATGCAGGGTCGGTGCTCGTAAAGGTGGTGGTCGACCGGTCTCTGGCACAGCTTTATGTCCCGGCACGGGACGATCAGGGTGAACGGGTCTGGAGTCGGCGAGCCGAGACCGACGAGGCCAGTCTGGATGCGTGGTGCCACAAGCGGGCGGATCAGGACCCGGATCTTTGGGTGATCGAAATCGAGGACCGTCACGGTCGGCATTTTCTGACCGAACCGGTCGAATTGCCCGGTCCGGGGTAGCCAATCCTTAAGGGGATGGCGCTAGGTTGTGGATTGCAAACCGTTCTACTAGCTCCGAGTCCGTCATGTTGTTCCTGTTCAACGATGTCGTGTTCGACCTGGGCGACCTGCAGTCCATTCTGAAGGCCGACCAGTTGCCGCTTACACCGGCGCAGGTCGAATCCCTGACCGCCGCCCAGCTGAACAGCCTGGTGCGTGAGGCCGTGTTCGCCAATCCAGATATCGCCCATTCGCGACCCGACCAGGTGCAGTACATCATGGCCCTGATCAGCGTCGTTGCGCCGGGTGCCAATGCCTTGCTGGCGGTTCGGGCGGACGGCGCTGCAAGCGCCGCCGATGTTGGCCTGCGCTATGCCAATGTCTCGATGACCACGCTGGCCTCGCTCTGGCGCGACCAGACCAATGGTGAACTGACCGCCCACCAGATCAATGACCAGGTCTGGCTTGCCGCGTGAGGTGGCTTGCCTAGCGGGGCGGTAACAGGGTAACCGGACGGCTTGCATCACCTGTGAGCCCATCATGACGACCCCGACTTCAGACGCTCCGGCCCTGACTTCTCACGCTCCGGAATGGGCGCGCCGCCGTTCTTTCGCGATCATCTCCCACCCCGATGCCGGTAAGACCACGCTGACCGAGACACTCCTGCTGTCTGCCGGCGCGATCCGGCTGGCCGGTCAGGTGCGGGCACGCGGTGAAAACCGCCGCACCCAGTCGGACTGGATGAAGATCGAGCAGGAGCGCGGCATTTCGGTCTCGGCCTCGGTGATGACATTCGAGCACCGGGCCCTGCTCTTCAACCTGCTGGACACGCCGGGCCACGAGGACTTTTCCGAGGACACCTACCGCACGCTCACCGCGGCCGATAGCGCCATCATGGTGCTCGACGCCGCCAAGGGCGTCGAGCCGCGGACCCTGAAACTGGTCGAGGTCTGCCGCTTGCGTGACATCCCGATCGTCACCTTCATCAACAAGATGGACCGCGAGGCGCTTGATCCGGTCGACCTCTTGGAAGACATCCAGGACAAGCTGGCGCTGGACACCGTGCCGATGCAATGGCCGTCCGGTTCCGGTAACCGCTTCAAGGGCGTGCTCGATCTGAAGACGCGCGAACTGGTCGGTTATCAAAAACCCTCCGATGATCGCGACCCGACCGAGGCCAGCCCGCGCTGGGCGCTGGAGGGAGACGAAATCCTCGAACATATCTCCGCCGAGGAACAGGCCGAGCTGGACGAGGGTGCCGAAGTGGCGTCCGAACTCTGCCCGGCCTTCAAGATGCAGAGCTTCCTGGAAGGACATATGACGCCGGTCTTCTTCGGCTCGGCCCTGCGTGGCTTTGGCGTGCGCGAACTGCTGGACGGGCTGGCCGACATAATTCCGGGTCCGGCGGCCATGCCGGCGATCAGGAATGGCCAGGCGGTGGAACTGGAGCCGGGCGGCAAGGAAGTTGCCGGTTTCGTGTTCAAGGTGCAGGCCAATATGGACCCCAATCACCGTGACCGGGTTGCCTTCGTGCGCCTGTGTTCCGGCGTGTTCAAACGCGGCATGAAGCTGAAGACCGAGGCCGGCAAACAGCTGACAGTCTCTTCGCCCATCCTGTTCTTCGCCCAGGATCGCGAGATCGCTGACGAGGCCTTTGCCGGTGATGTGATGGGTGTGCCCAATCACGGAACCTTGCGGGTCGGTGACAGCCTGTCGGAAAGCGGCAAGCTGCGCTTCTCCGGCATTCCGAACTTTGCGCCGGAAATCCTGCGCCGGGCCCGTCTCGCTGATCCGCTGAAAGCCAAACACCTCAAAAAGGCACTGGAAAGCCTCGCCGAGGAGGGCGTCACCCAGCTCTTCCGTCCGACCCTGGGCGGCGATTTCATCGTCGGTGCCGTCGGCGCGCTGCAGATCGATGTGATGCGCGAGCGTGTGGCGGCCGAATACGGTCTCGAGGTCGATTTCGAGCCGGCGCCCTATGACACGGCCCGCTGGCTCAGCGGTGACCGCGTCAAGATCGAGGAATTCGCCGACCGTCACAAATCGGCGATGGCCGAGGATATCAATGGTGACCCGGTCTTCCTCGCCAAATCGGCCTGGGAAGTCTCCTATTCCGAGGAGAAATTCCCCGACCTGACCTTCCACCGCGCCAAGGAGCGGTCCGCATGACGAGAAACGCACCGGCGATGTCGACCGAGGACAGCCTGACCGGCCAGGCCAGCGAGCTCTGGGGCATCGCCATCGATGTCTGGAATTCCTCCTTTCTCGGTGTCAGCATCGGCCAGGGCCTGCTGGCACTGACCATCGTTCTGATCGGCTTTGTCGCCCGAGGCATGATCGCCCGTTGGCTTGTCGGGGCGCTGAAGCGTCTGGCCGAGAAGACCCAGACCGGATTCGACGACGCCGTGGTCGACGCGATAGCCGGGCCGATGAAACTGGTCCCGGTGATCATCTCGCTGTTTTTCGCGCTGAACATCCTGCAGATCGGAGCCGAGGGTGCCGTCCGCGGGCATCAATTCGTCCAGTCGCTGGTCGTGATCGCCCTGTTCTGGGCCCTGCACAATGCAGTCGGTCCGCTGTCGCACGCCCTGAAGGGGCTGCGCAACGCGCTGACGCCGGTGATGGTCGACTGGATGACCAAGGCCTTGCGGATCGTCTTCATGGTGGTTGGCGCGGCGGCCGTGTTGCAGGTCTGGGATATCCCGGTTGCCGGCATCGTCGCGGGTCTCGGCCTGTTCGGCGTGGCCATCGGCCTCGGCGCCCAGGACCTGTTCAAGAACCTGATCGCCGGCATTCTGATCCTGACCGAAAAGCGCTTCCTGCCCGGTGACTGGGTCAAGGTGGACGGGATCGTCGAAGGCACGGTCGAGGAAATCAATTTCCGCTCCACCGTCGTGCGCCGTTTCGACAAGGGCCCGGTCTATGTCCCCAACTCGAAACTGTCCGACAATGCGGTGACCAATTTCACCCGCATGACCCATCGCCGCACCTACTGGATCATCGGCGTGCGCTATGACACGACCTCAGACCAGTTGCGCGAGATCCGTGACAAGGTGCTGGGCTATGTCCAGAGCCATCCCGAATACGCCCAGGCGCCGGAGGTTTCGACCTTCATGCGGGTCGACAGTTTCGGCCCGTCCTCGATCGATTTCATGCTGTATTGCTTCACCAAGACCACCAATTGGGGAGAATGGCTGCGCCTGAAGGAGGATCTCGCCTTCTTCATCAAGGATACCGTCGAAGCCGCCGGCACCGAATTCGCCTTCCCCTCGACCAGTGTCTATGTGGAAGGCGGCGCCGAGGTGTTTTCGCCGCCCGGTGATGATGGCGCGAAAGCCGTGCTGGCGAGCGAGGCTGGCAAGGGTTGAAGCAGTGTATTGGCGGATTGTCATCCCTGATGGACGCCTTGCGAAGGCAGGGCGAAAGTCAGGGACCTAGCTGATGGCAACATGTTGGTCCCCGCCTTGCGTCCGGCCTTCGCCGGACATCCAGCGGGGATGACAAGGTGTTGGGACGGCTTTACCCCTTTGGCAAAAGCCCCGCTTCTCGCCGCAAGGCCTGCGCAATCCCGGCATTGAGTTGCCAGTCCAGGTCCGGCACCACGTCCGGTATCGCGCCCCAGGCCTCCAGGAAACTCGACCGGGCGGCGTTCAATTGCTGATGCAGGAGCGCCACGCCCGGATCATCAGCATCGAGTCCTGCCGCCCTGGCCCAGCTGGCCAGATCCACGGCATCGGCCAGCTCACCAAACCCGCGTCCGATCAACACCAGCGCCAGGATGGCGTCGGCGGTACCCAGATCGCCATACTCGTCGAACACGGTCACCCGGAGCGATGGCAAGGTCTCGCTGTGGACGAGGATGTCGACGGCGTCGCTGTGAAGCACGGCAAAGTCGGAAGGCGCAATCTCGAAACGGAGGCCGGCTTCGGCGAGCCAGGTGTCCAGCTGCGCCATTGCGCGGGTTGCGATGTCTGGGTGGAAGGGCTCGGGCATGCCGAAAGACTGGCATGTGCCCGACGGTCGGGGAAGGGTTTGCCTAAGCCGCCATGTCCCGGCGCATGCGCCAGAAACGCATGGCCCGGGCGGCGTCGTCGGCGGTGACCTTGTCGTAGAGCTGGCCGAGTTCGCGGGCGTCGCGGAAGGCATCGTCGGAATTCTTGTGGCGCAGCACGGCCAGGGTGACGAAGAGCGCCTTGTCGAAGCCGGCGGATTTGCAGATCAGGGCCAGCGGATCAATGCTGTCCTGCTCGAGGGCACGCTTGGCGGCGATGTAGTCGACGCCGGTCATTTCGGCGAAGACGACATGGCATTTGACGCTGTCACCCTCGCGCAGGAGGCGGGCCAGCAGGGCGCCGTCGAGCTTTTTGCGCATGGCCATCGAGCGCACGAATTTTTGCGCCTCCTCGACGGCCTTGTCCTGCTGCAAACGGGCGGCAAGGCGAGCCTTGGAGACCGCCATGGCCTGGTCGATGATGGCCGGGTCGACGCTGTCAAAACGTTCCATGATGTGGTCGCGCAGGTGATTGCGCACGGTCAGCATCATGTCGGCGAGAATGTCGTTGGGCGTGTCCTTGCGCTTGACCAGCGGGCCCTGCAGGACTTCCGAATTCTCGGCGCGTTCCGACACGGTCTCGTAGGTCTCGCGCGACAGCTGGGCGCCGTCATTCGAGATCAGGGTGGCGACGGTCTCATCGTCACCACGGCGCACGATGGTGTCGGACAGGCGTTCGGACACGGCGTCGCGCTTTGACATCGCCTTCAGGTGATCCTGCCCGCTCTTCTCGGCGATCGAGAGCAGATCGTCTTCCGACAGGACCGAGGATTGCGACAGCATCGGGCCGGCGACCTCGATCGCGTCCTGGGCCAGTTTCAGCACCAGGCCGCGCGGCGCCAGGGGGGTTCCGGAAAAGCGTTGTGACAATTCCTCGCGGGCATCGACGGCAGTCTGTTCGGCGAGTGCGGAGAGCACGTCGTCGAACCGGCCGGACACGGCGCTGTCTCGCTCAGGCGTCTCCTCGAAGAAGAGATCGGTCACTTCGCGCAACAGGGTGCGCCGACGGTCACTCGATTTCTCGCGTGCCAGATCGACGAGGGTGTTGAGCTTGCTGATGACCGCCATGTCGGACTCCAAACGGAACAGGGGCAAAGTGTGCGGGGTGCGGGTAAAAAAATCGTGCGGCGGATGGTTCAAATTGTTCAGGTGTGGCGAATTGCCCGGTCAATGCGGTCCGTCCAGGGTCGCCCGCAGGGCCGGAATTTCACGATCGCTGGGAGGCCGTTCGGCGGCGGCATCGATCCGGCTTGCGATCGCCTGCGACAAGCCGGTGACGCGACCCGGCGCCGGGTAGGGGGTCGGGGCGGCAGATAACAGGCTGCAGGCGGGCTCGGATCCTGTCAGTTCGGCCCGCGTCCAGACCCAGGACTGGCAGGTCCCGTCGGCGTCGCACAGGGCGGCGCAGGCGCGCGGGGTCAGGCTGTCGGCGGCGAGGGTCTGATAGACCGCTCCGCGGCGGGCATGGCCATGCAGTACGTCATCGGCGACAGCCGGTGTGACGGCGAGACCGGCCAGGACCAGCACTGCGACCAGGCCGCGTCCGGTCATGCCCGTGCCCGTCGAAGGCTCGGCGGACGGGCTGGGTCAGACGCTTTGCGCAGGGGCATTGGCGTTGAGAGAATGGGGTCGATCTGGTCGGCATCCATGGGTGCCCCGATCAGATAGCCCTGGACGTGACGGGCTCCCAGCGTCCGCAGGATATGGACCTGGGCCTCCGTCTCGACGCCCTCGATGACACAACCCAGATCGAGCGATTGTGACAGGGCCAGCATGGTCCGCACGATCTTGAAGGATGAACTGTCCTCCAGCATCTGGCTGACGAAGGAGCGGTCGATCTTGAGTTTGGAGACCGGCAGTTGCTGCAAGTATTGCAACGAGGAATAGCCGACGCCGAAATCGTCCAGCGCGATTGAATGGCCGGCGGCCGAGATCTGGTCGATCGCCCGGCGCGCCTGGTTGAAATCGCTCATCATCGCCGTTTCGGTGATCTCGAATTCGATCCGGCTGGCCGGCAGGCCGCTCTGCCTGACGGTATCGAGCAGGCTGTCCATCGCCTGCGGGGACATCAGGTCATGCGCTGACAGGTTGAAGGACAGGGTGATGTCCGTCGGCCAGCTCGCCATCTCCCGCAATGCCTTGCTCAGCAGGGTCTGGGTCAGGCCGCGGATCAGCCCGGCCCGTTCGGCGGCAGGAATGAAGAGGTCGGGAGTGACGCTGCCGAGTTCGGGCGAGTCCCACCGTGCCAGGGCCTCAAAGCCTGTGACCTTCGACTTCACCAGGTCGTATTGCGGCTGGAACTTGACGCTGAACTCCGCCTCGTGGTCGCTGCGGCGAAGGGCCTTGTCCAGCTGGCTGGACGCCGTCATTTCCTGTTCCAGCGCAGCATTGAAGACCACCGCCTTGCCCTGCAGGGCGCGCTTGGCGAAATAAAGGGCGTGGTCGGCCCGTTCCATCAGTTCCTGCGCGCTGACCTGCGGATCATTGCAGATCAACAGGCCGACCGAGCCTGATGACTTGCACGTGTATTCGCCCAGTTCATAGGGCTCTGACAGGGCCGCCTCGACCCGGTGTCCAAGCGCCAGGGCTGTCTCATTGAGCGTGCAGGGTATTGCGGCGAGCAGGGCGAATTCGTCCCCTCCCAGGCGGGCCGGGGTGACCGTCTCGTCGGCGATGTCGCACAGTCGCTCGGCCACGATCTTGAGCATCTCGTCACCAGCCGCGTGGCCGTAGGTGTCGTTGACGGGTTTGAAGCCATCAAGGTCGACCAGGCCAAGGATGAAAGGCTCGCCATGGCTGCGAAGCCGCTCAATATGTTGGTCCAGGGCCAGGAAGAAGCTTCGACGGTTGGGCAGGCCCGTCAGCGCGTCGCATTCGGCAAGGTGACGGGCATCACGCTCGAGCTGCTCTGCGGTTTCACGGTCCCGAACCGCTTCCAGGCGGGCCTTGACGGCGTTGAGCACGGAATTGCGGATGATCACCGCGATGGCGACAGCCGCCATCACGCCAGCAAGGCCAACCGAGAGGTAATTGCTCGTCATGTGCGGCAGATTGACATGAACCAGATAGGCCAATGCTGCGCAGCAGAAAGCCACGGCGATGACAATCGCACGCCGGCGGGGCAGCAGGGTCGCGAAGATCGGCATCATCAAGATCGAGTAGACGAGGTTTTCCTGCTCGAACGACAACAATTGTTGCAGATTGGAGTTGAGGAAGAGGACGAGGCAGATGATGCCGCCGGCGATCTCGAGATGCCGACTGGACAGGTTTCGACGCAAGGCCATGTAAACAATACTGAGGGTCGTCAGACCGACGACGTTCATCACCAGCATGGGCCCGTCATAGATCGGGTTCGGGAAGATCAGGCGCGTCAGCAGATCATAGAGCACGAACAGCAGGATCGCGATCGTCGCCCCGTTGAGGATGGGCTGATAGGCGACGACCACTTCATCGGCGAGTGGCGCATCGGCTTCAGCCTTCTGGCTGGAGGGCAACGGGTCGTGGCGGTGGGTCCGCATCGGGCTTCCTGATAGCAATTTCTGCCCTGTCTAGTGATGCCGCCTTAAATCGTGGATAAGCCGTCCGGTAAAATTCGAACTATCTGCGGTTTTATTAAAACCATGATCTGGCAGCAGATGATTGAATTTCAACGGAGACAGGGCTAGGAGCAGCGCAGCATGGCCGCAGGACAGGCGGCGTGTCGGCGGCTTTGGGGGATCAAATGAAGGCTTTTGTCGAAAGCGCGGGTTTTCGCAATTTCATCATGACGCTGATCGTGCTCAACGCGATCACGCTGGGTCTGGAGACCTACCCTTATGAGGGCGCCTGGTTCACGACCTGGATGCCGCTGCTGGACCGCACCATCGTCATCATATTCGTGGTCGAGATTGCGCTGCGCCTGATCGTCTATCGCCACCGCTTTTTCATGAATGGCTGGAACTGGTTCGACCTCGCCGTGATCATCATCTCGATCCTGCCGGCCGCCGGCGGCTTCTCGGTCCTGCGGGCGCTGCGTATCGTGCGCGCCTTTCGCCTGTTCTCGGTCATGCCGGACCTGCGCAAGGTCGTGGAAGCCCTGCTGCGCGCCATTCCGGGCATGGGCGCCGTGATGGCTGTGCTGGGGCTGATGTTCTACGTCTCCGCCGTCATGGCGACGAAATTCTTTTCGGAGACCAATCCGGAACGTTTCGGCTCGCTGGGGGAGAGTGCCTTTGCCCTGTTCCAGGTGATGACGCTGGAAGGCTGGGCCACTGATGTCGCCATCCCGGTAATGGAATTTCATCCCTGGGCCTGGGTTTTCTTCCTCGTTTTCATCGTCCTGACCAGTTTCGCGGTCCTCAACCTCTTCATCGCCATCATCGTCGACAGCCTGCAGGCCAAGCATTTCGATGATGAGGAAGCGCGCGACCTGGAAGCCGATGCCGACCGCGATGTCCTGCATGCGGAAATCGCCGGCATGCGGACCCAGATCGCCGAGCTGACGGCCCTGGTTCAGCGCTCGGTGGGCGAAGCCCCGTCAGCCAGTATCACCGAGAAGGACGCTGACAGGTCGGAGTAGAAGGCGGCCAGCCGCTCTTCCCGTTCCGAGCGTGTGCGCGGCGCCGGGGCCGATAGCGGCCGCACCGGCAGGTCCTGATGCACCCGGGTCATGAAGCGTTGCCAGATAATCGCCGGCAGGCCGCCGCCGGTGACGTCGTCCATCGGTGTGTCATCATCATTGCCAACCCAGACCCCGGCTGTGAAATCGGCCGTATAGCCAACGAACCAGGCATCGCGGAAGGACTGGCTGGTCCCGGTTTTCCCGGCCGAGGCGCGGCCTGGCAGGGCGGCCCGCCGGCCGGTTCCGCTCAGCACCACATCCTGCAACATGGTCGACATCGAGCGGGCGGTCGCGGCCGTCGTTGCCCGCTGGGCCGGCGTGTCGACATGTTCAAACAGGATGTCGCCGCGTGAATTGGTGATCGAGGTGATGAAATAGGGCTCGCGGCGGGCCCCGTCATTGCCGAACACGGCATAGGCCGAGGTCAGTTCGAGCAGATTCACTTCCGCGGCGCCGAGCGCGATGGCGGGCAGTTCGGGCAAGGGCGAGCGGATGCCGAAGCGCTGTCCGACCTCGACCACACGGGCAATGCCAACCTGGTCTGCGACCTGGGCCGCGACCGTGTTGATCGAGCGTTTCAGCGCTTCTTGCAGGGTCACCAGACCGCGAAACCCGCCGGAGAAATTCTGCGGCGTCCAGCCTTCCAGGTCGATCGGCTCGTCCCATACCGCCGAGGACGGATCATAGCCCGCCTCCAGCGCTGCGGCGAAGACGAAGGGCTTGAAGGCCGAGCCGGGCTGGCGCTGGGCCTGGATGGCGCGATTGAACTGGCTGGTCGCATAGTCGCGGCCCCCGGCAAAGGCCCGGATCGCCCCGTCCGGTGCCAGCAGCATGATCGCGGCCTCGCCGGCATTCTGGGCCTCGCCCTCTTCGTCCAGCACAGTCTCGATGACGTCGTGTGCCGCCCGCGACAGGGCCGGGTCGAGCGTGGTGCGGATGACCAGATCGGGGACGTCGGCGGCGACCAGATCGGCGGCTTCGGCGAGGGCATAGTCAAAGGCGTGACCCCAGACCGCCGTGGCATTGGGGTCGGAGGTGTCGGCGACCGGTGCGGCCGGTTCGGCGATGGCGGCATCATGGGCTGCCTGGTCGATGAAACCGGCCTCCAGCATGGCGTCGAGCACGGTCGCGGCGCGAGCCTGGGCGGCAGCCAGATTGACCGTCGGGTCAAGCCGGCTGGGTGCCTTGGGCAGGGCCGCCAGAAGTGCCGCCTCGGCCAGGGTCAACTCGGTCGCCGGCTTGTCGAAATAGCGCTGCGCCGCCGCTTCGACGCCAAAGGCGCGGGCGCCCAGATAGATGCGGTTGAGATAAAGCTCGAGAATCTCGGTCTTGGTCAGATGGTCTTCCAGCTGCCGCGCCAGCCGCATTTCCTGGATCTTGCGGCGCAGATGCCGGTCCGGCGTCAGGATCAGATTCTTGACCAGCTGCATGGTGATGGTCGAACCACCCTGGACCGAGCGGCCGGCCTGGAAATTGACCCACAAGGCCCGGAAAACGCCGCGCAGATCGACGCCGTCATGCTCGTAAAAGCGCTGGTCCTCGATCGCCAGGAAGGCCTGCGGTACATGCTCGGGCAGGGCATCCAGCGCCACCGCACGGGCATATAAGGGGCCCCGTACCGCCAGCACATGACCGTCGCGATCCTGCAGCGTCACCGAGGGTTCGCGCCGGGTCGACCACAGTTCGGAGGCCGAAGTCGGAGCGGCCGGCAGGTCGTGGAAGGCCCAATGCCAGCCGGTCACGCCCAACACCGTGCCCAGCAGGACAAGCGAGCCCAGCACGCCGCCGAGGATCAGGCGCGTGCGACGTGTGCGTCGGTCACGTTCCATCATGTGATCCGCGCGAAACGGCTCCTGATACATGCTATAGCCACCCCTCTCGGGCTTAGTCTAAGGCCTGCCAATCGAGGCCAAATTCAGGCGTTTGTCATGTCATTGCCTTTCTGGAAGATGAAATCTCTCGGCGAGATGAGCAAATCGGAATGGGAGTCGCTGTGCGACCATTGCGGCAAATGCTGTCTGATCAAGCTGGAAGACGAGGATACCGGCCTCAACCTGGACACCGATGTCGCCTGCAAGCTTTACGACTGCAACAAGGGCGGCTGCCGCCACTACGCCAACCGTCACACCCATGTGCCCGACTGCGTCGTCCTGACGCCGGACAATGTCCCCAAACTCAAATGGATCCCGCAAACCTGCGCCTACCGCCTGATCGCCGAAGGCCGCGACTTGTTCGACTGGCACCCGCTGAAAACCGGCGACCCCGAGAGCACCCGCAAGGCCGGCATGTCGGTGATCGGCCGGGTGACGTCCGAAACCCAGTTCTCCGATCCCGACAGTGTCGACTGGGAAGCGCGGATCACGGAATGGCCGGGTGAGGGGGATGAGGATTGAGGCTCGGTCAGTCTGACTGATCCGGTTTTTCATTTTTCCCGGGCGAAGACCCGGGACCAACCGACCTTGTTTGGAGGCGATGAGTTTCCCGTTGGTCCCGGATAGCGCTGCCGCGCTTCCGGGAAAAATGTGTGAGTCGGGGGCGCAGAGATTTCAATGCAATTCGAAATCTCCCCCAACTCCACCGTCATCCCCCGGCTTGTCCGGGGGACCTCGTCCACCCTGTCACCGGCGAAGCAAAGGTCCCCCGGATCGCTGCTGCGCATCGACCGTGGGATGACGGTTGGGAGTTGCCGTCGTGCAGTGGGGCGGCTCACGCCAGCCTGGCAACAACGCCCCTCCCACACTTGTCATCCCCGCAGGATGTCCGGCGCAGGCCGGACGCATGGCGGGGACCCATGTGCCCGCCACCAGCCAGGTCCCGGGCTTGCGCCCGGCCTGCGCCCGGCCTGCGCCGGGCGTCCACCCGGGATGACAAGGGAGTGGCTCCCGCCCGTCCCGAATGCCCGGCATTTTCACGATCGGCTTTACCGGCGCGCAACCCTGCTCGCGGTCCGGTGTTTCAAATTCGAGCCAAATTCGTCACAACGGCCATCAAGCAGGACGCGCCACCGATCGTCCTTTGCCATGAAACCAGTGACATTCCCCCCGGCGGGGTCCGATCGCGGGGATAAACCCGCGACTATCCCCGTATCTGTCCCGAAGAACCCGTGACCGTCCAGTCGGTTGCGGGTTTTTTCGTGGACGATATCCGCCCGGTCGCGGCGTCGGCCTATTGTTCGGCATGACTGGAAAACCCGGACGCGGCCGCCGCGACAAGATGGATATCTATCCTGGATATCTGATGTTCCTGAACGGCGAGACGGTCGAGGCGATTGCCAAATCCTTCAACCTCACAACCGCCCACATGCGCAAGCGGATCAATGAGCTGCGGGCGCTTGACCCAGGAGAGCTGGATGCGATCCGCGACGAGGCTTTGGAGCGTCGCCGTCGGCAGGTGGAGATCGAGTTTCTGAGGGGCGACCCCCTCAAGGCGACACGCTTGGCCAATGCCGATGCGGCGCTCCGCAAGGTCGACCGCGCCAGGACCGAAGCATCGGAAAGCCTCTCAACACCCAAGACAACAGACGAAGAGGACGCGATCGATGACGCAGCCCAGCAAGCTCGCGACGATGCTTTCCTTCGTCGATACATTCTGGATGCAGACGATGCGCGAGCGGGAGAGGGCGTGGCACAAGGAGGCGGATCGTCAGGAAAGAGACGCGATCCATACCGACTTCCGCCACCGCGCGACGGGCCCGCAACTGCCGCCGCCGGGTGAGTGGCTGACCTGGCTCTTCCTGGGTGGGCGCGGTGCCGGCAAGACCCGCGCCGGCGCCGAATGGGTGCGCCACCGGGCGCTGCGTACGGTCAGCCGGATCGCCCTGGTGGGGCCGACTTTCAATGATGTCCGCGAAGTGATGATTGAGGGGCCCTCGGGCCTGAAACATCTGGGAAGCGCAATGGAAAGACCGCGCTATGAGGCCAGCCGAAAGCGTCTGGTCTTTCCATCCGGCAGCCAGGCCTATGCCTTTTCCGCCGAGGATGCGGACGGGCTGCGCGGGCCGCAATTTGACTATGCCTGGGGTGATGAGTTCGCGGCCTGGCCGGACCCGCAACGTGTCCTCGACACGCTGCGCATGGGGGTGAGGCTGGGCGGCGCGCCGCGGATATTGCTGACCACCACACCGCGCCCGATCCCGGCGCTGAAAGCCCTGGTCAAGGCCTGGGATCCGCGCGGTCCCATCCGTGTGACCCATCAGCCGACCGCTGCCAATGCCGCCAATCTGGCGCCCGGCTTTGTCGAGGCGCTCAACGCCGCCTATGGCGGCTCGATGCTGGGGCGGCAGGAGGTGGAAGGCCTGTTGATCGATGATCCCGATGGCGCCTTGTGGACACGGCCCAAGATTGAGGCGGCGCGCCTTGCTGCCGGGCAGATGCCGGAGCTGGACCGCATCGTCGTTGCGCTCGACCCGCCGGCGACCGGCGGTCCGCGCTCCGATGAATGCGGGATTGTGGTGGCCGGCGCGCACGGCGAGGGCCCGGCGCGGATTGCCGTGGTGCTGGCGGACCTGTCCTTCGGTCCCGCTCTGCCCGCCGACTGGGCCGCGCGGGCGGCCTCCGCCTTTGACGATTACAGCGCCGACGCCCTCATCGCCGAAGCCAACCAGGGCGGCGAAATGGTGCGCTCGGTCCTGCAGGCCGCCGCGCCGGGACTGCCGGTGCGCCTCGTCCATGCCAGCCGCGGCAAGCGTGCCCGCGCCGAACCGGTTGCGGCCCTCTATGCCGCCGGACGGGTCCGCCATGCGCGACCCTTCCCGGCGCTGGAAGACCAGATGTGCGCCTTTGGAGCGCCCGACGGCCCCAAATCCAGCCCCGACCGCGTCGATGCGCTGGTCTGGGCGATCAGCGATCTCGTGCTGGGCCGGACGGGCGCGCCGCGTCTGCGGCGGCTTTAGTCACCCGTTTCAAACTTCAATCCAGAAAGGAGCCCACCATGCCCCACTGGCTCGACCGGCTGTTTGGCCGGGAGGAAAAATCGGCTCTGTCCAGCCGTCTGATTGCCCTGACGGCGGGGACGCGGTCGGCCTGGTCGCCGCGCGCGCTGCCGGCGATGATGCAGGCCGGCTATGCCCGCAATGCCATTGTCCATCGCTGTGTCCGGCTGACGGCGGAGGCGGCGGCCTCGGTGCCGCTCGCCGCGTCGGACGGTGCCATCACCCGCCTGCTCGACATGCCCAATCCGGACCAGTCCGGGCCGGAGCTGTGGGAAAGTCTCTATGGTTATCTACAGCTGGCGGGAAATGCCTATCTGGAACTTGCCAGCCTGGCCGATGAACCCCGCGCGCTACACCTTCTGCGGCCGGATCGTATGCGTGTGCTGGCCGGGCCGACCGGCTGGCCGGACGGGTGGGAATACGCCGCCGCCGGCCGGAAGCGGCGTTTCCAGCGGGACCGGGTCTCGGGTCGCAGCCCGGTTTTCCACATCCGCCTCTTTCATCCCGGCGATGATCATTACGGCCTGTCACCGCTGGAGGCGGTCGGCCGGGCGCTGGATCTTCATACTGCCGGCTCCGATTGGGCGCGCGCCCTGCTCGACAATGCGGCGCGGCCGTCCGGGGCGCTGGTCTTCAAGGGCGAAAACGGCCAGCTCTCGCCGGACCAGTTCGAACGCCTGAAGGCCGAGCTGGAAGCCAGCCATACCGGCGCCGCCAATGCCGGCCGGCCGCTGCTGCTGGAAGGCGGGCTCGACTGGACGCCGATGGCGCTCAGCCCGGCCGAGATGGATTTCACCACCGCCCGCCGCGAAGCCGCCCGCGAGATCGCGCTGGGGCTCGGCGTGCCGCCGCTTCTGCTGGGCCTGCCCGGCGACAATACCCACGCCAATTACGCCGAAGCCAATGCCGCCTTCCTGCGCCAGACCGTGCGTCCGCTGGTGATGAAAATGGCCCGCGCCCTGAGCGTCTGGCTGCGGCCCTGGTCTGTGCCTGACCTCGAGATACGGCCGGACTTTGCCGCGCTCGAGGAAGCCGGGGAGGCGCGCCATGCGTGAGATCGACAACTGGACGGTCCAGAAACAGGTCACCCTCGGCCTGATCTTCGCCATCCTCCTGCAAACCTCCGGCGCCCTGATCTGGTCCGGCCGCGTCGGCGAACGCCTCGACCAGCTCGAACATGTCAGCGACCGCGCCAGCCCGCTGGCGGAAAGGCTGGCGAGACTGGAAGCCGAGATGCGCCTGGCCAGGGAGAGCCTGGTGCGGATCGAGCGGCGGATGGAGGAGTGATTTTTCGTCGATTTTAAAGTGAGGCGCCGCTGCGCTCACCCATCCATTCATCGCTTGCCGAGACGTCGCCGCATCCGGTTTTCCAGGTCAAGGGCGCGAAGCGCCGCTGTGCGGTTACACCCTTGAGCTGGAAAACCGGATGCGGCCTGCTGGCTGACAAGGGATTTATGGATGATTACGCGCCGACGGCGCTGAATTTCCAACTCTATTCCAACTCCCATCTGCCCGAGCAACACGCACTTTTCCCGGCCGCAGCCGCGCGAAGACGCGGCGGAGAGCCGGGACCGACCGAACGTGCCTTGAAACGCTAAGTCTCCCGTTGGTCCCGGATAGCGCTGGCGCGCTTCCGGGAAAAATGCGTGGGGGCGCGCCCCGTAAATCGTCATTTCCTCCCAAACCCGGAGCCCCCTCATGACTGACACCCTCGTCATCGAGGGTCATGCGAGCCTGTTCGGGCTGGCTGACCTTGGCGGCGATGTGGTGGCGCGTGGCGCCTTTGCTGCTTCGCTCGCCACCCGCCGCACCATCCCCATGCTGTTCCAGCACGACCCGTCCGAGCCGGTCGGCCTGTGGACTTCGATCACCGAGGACGCGCGCGGCCTGTTTGTGCGCGGCGAGATCCTGACCTCCGGGGCCCGGGGCCGGGCGACGGCGGCGCTGGTCCGGCGCGGCGCGGTAGACGGGCTTTCCATCGGTTTTCGCACCCGCGCCGCCACGCCGCGAGAGGCGCGCGGCCGGGTGCTGACCGCGATCGATCTCTGGGAGGTCTCCATCGTGACCTTCCCCATGCTGCCCCAGGCGCGCCTGCGCCTTGTGGCTCCGGCGCGCAACCGCGTCGCCGCCTGACTTTCCACCTTTTGACAACTCCCACCCTTTTTCCAACCCCAGGAGATTTATGTGAGCAAGGAAACCAAGATGACCGCCGCGACCGGTGACAGCCGCGCGGTGATGGGCGAGCTGCTGGCTGCCTTCGAACAGTTCAAACAGGCCAATGACCAGCGCCTCGCCGAGATCGAGACCCGCGCCGCTGCCGATGTGCTGCTGGAGGACAAGGTCGCCCGCATCGACAAGGCGCTCGACAGCCAGAAATCCGCGCTCGACCGTCTCGTCCATGAAGCGGCCCGTCCCGGCCTCGCTCCGGGTGCCGACAGGTCGGCGGCCTCGACGGGCTTTGCCGCCTATATGCGCAGCGGCCAGCTGGCCGAAGGCAAGTCCGCCACGGCCGGCACGCCCGGTGAGGGCGGTCATGTCGTGCCGGCCGAAACCGAGGCCCGGATCGACCGGCTGCTGGCCGAAGCCTCACCCATTCGCGCCATCGCCACGGTGCGCCAGACCGCGTCCGGCACCTTCCGCAAGCCGGTCTCGCGCGGCGGGGCGGCGACGGGCTGGGTGTCCGAAACGGCGGCCCGCCCGGAAACCGATGCGCCCAGTCTCGAACTGATCGAGTTTCCCGCCGCCGAGCTTTACGCCATGCCGGCCGCCACCCAGCAATTGCTCGATGACGCCATGGTCGATGTCGAGGACTGGCTGGCCGAGGAGGTCCGCGACGTCTTCGCCGCCCAGGAAAGCGCCGCCTTTGTCTCCGGCGACGGCATCAACAAGCCGCGTGGCCTGCTGGACTACACTGCCGTCGCCGAGGGCACCCAAGCCTGGGGCGAGCTCGGCTATGTCGCCACCGGCACGGCGGGCGGGTTTGACGCGACAGATCCCGCCGACGCGTTGATCGATCTCATCTATGCACCCAAGACCGCCTATCGCGCCAAGGGCCGCTTCCTGATGAACCGCCAGACCGTCTCCGCCGTGCGCCGCTTCAAGGATGCCGACGGCAATTATCTCTGGCAGCCGGCGCTGGGCGAGGGGGCGAGTTCGACCCTGCTCGGCTATCCGGTCACCGAGGCCGAGGACATGCCCGATATCGGCACTGACAGCGCCTCGATCGCTTTTGGTGACTTCGCCCGCGGCTATCTGGTGCTGGACCGCCAGGGCGTCGAAGTCCTGCGCGACCCGTTCAGCGCCAAACCCTATGTCCTCTTCTACACCACCAAGCGCGTCGGCGGCGGAGTGCAGGATTTCGAAGCGATCAAGCTGCTGAAGTTTGGTGTGAGCTGAGTTCGGGAACCTGTTTGTCATCCCTGATGGACGCCCGGCGAAGGCCGGGCGAAAGTCAGGGACCTATGTGATTGCAGACAGTTAGGTCCCCGCCCTGCGTCCCGCGTTCGCGGGACATCCGGCGGGGATGACAAATGTTTGTAGCGTTGGTGTGACGCCCCTCCGGGCGCCCACCCCGCCATACATCCCTTGCCGGGACGTCGCCGTATCCGGTTTTCCAGGTCAAGGGCGGCGCAGCCGCCGCTGCACGGTTTCACCCCTGAGCTGGAAAACCGGATACGGCCTGCTGGCCGACAAGGAATGTATGGCTCAGTCCGCGCTGGGGCGCGGGTCGGCATTACCCGGAAGGTTAAAGCTCGCGGCAATGCGGTCGTCCAGATCACTATCGACCCAGCGTCGCTGGGTCATCAGCGTCCACAGGACGAGGAGCGGGTAGGCTTGAAACCAGCACGAGATGGCGGCCAGTGGCACCCAGATCACGGCCGCGCCGGCCCAGATCAAAGGGCCGGCTTGAGGTAGCACGACTGGTATCAGCAACAAGCTCGCAAACGGCACAACGACCAGAACAAACAGTCGAATGAAGTCGTTTTGATCGAGCTTCATGCGCCGATTGCCTTTTCTTTCACTCCTGGAGTTCTCCCCCATGTCCCTCACACTCCTTGACCCGCCCACCACGGAGCCTGTCAGCCTGTCCGAAGCCAGGGATCGCCTTCGGGTGACGGATGCGTCGCAGGATGACGCGATCAACCACTGGATACAAACCGCGCGGGCACGTGTCGAGCGGGATACGGGGCGGGCCCTGATCGCCCAGACCTGGCTGGAGCGGCGCGATGTGTGGTGGGGCGAGGGGCGTCTGTCGGCCTTCGGGACACGGTTTCGCCTGTTGAAACCGCCCCTGATCGCGCTGGAGGCGGTCACGGTGTACGGGCTGGATGATGCGCCGTCGGAGATTGATCCGGCGGCGTTTTTTGTCGACACGCTGAGCGATCCGGGACGCCTCGTTCTGAGGCCGGGGCAGAGCTGGCCTCTGCCGGGCCGGGCGGCGGCAGGGATCGGGATTCGCTTTCGCTGCGGCTATGGCGACCAGCCCGGGGATGTACCGGCGCCGCTGCGCGAAGCGATTCTCCAGCTCACCGTGCATCTGGCTGAAACCAATGGCGCCAGTGCCCTGCCGCCTGGCGTGGCGGCTCTGATCGCGCCTTATCGCCCGGTGATGTTGTGAGCGGCGTCATTGAGGCCTTGCGCGAAGCCCTGACCGCGCAGTTTGCCAGTGACCCGGCGGTGATGCTCCTGCTGGGAGATCCGATCCGCCTTTATGACGAGCGCTCGACCCGCGCCGCTTTTCCGCATGCCAGCTGGGGCCGTATCGAGACCCATGAGAGCGGTGCCGACGGCGTCCGCCTGCTGGAAGTCAGGCTCGGGCTGGACGTCTGGTATCGCGATGGCGAGCCGGGACCAGTGCTCGACGCCCTGGCCGACAGTGTCAGCGCTGCTGCACTTCCAAACCTGCCCGAACCCGCTCTGCCCGAGCCCTGGCGCCTGATCACACTCAACCCCGCCTATCGCGACGTCTTCTCGACCCGCGAGCGGCGGTTGAAACGCGGCCTTCTGCGCCTGCGCGCGGTTGTGGGCCGTGCAAGCCAAACCCAAGAAGGAGCCCTGCCATGAGTGTCCAATCCGGCCGCGATATCCTGATCCGTATCGGTGATGGCGGAGATCCGCCGGTCTTCACGGCGGCCGCCGGCCTGCGGCTGAAGACGATTTCGCTTAATGCCCGTCTGGTCGATGTGACGAATGCCGACAGTGTCGGCGGCTGGCGCGAGCTGATGGACGGGGCGGGGTTGAAGACCTGTGCTGTTTCCGGCTCGGGCGTGTTTGTCGATGCGGCAGCCGATGCGCGGATCCGTCAGGCCTTTTTCGACCGCTCAGCGGACAGCTGGCAATTGCTCATTCCTGATTTCGGCACGCTGACCGGCGCCTTCCAGGTCGCGGCACTGGACTATGCCGGCCGCCATGATGGCGAGGCGAGCTGGTCGATGAGCCTGGCCTCGGCCGGACCGCTGGTCTTCGAGGCGCTGTGAGATGGCCAACCGGCAACGCGGCGAGGTCGAACTCGTCATCGGTGAGCGCACGTTGACGCTCTGCCTCACCCTGGGAGCCCTGGCGGAAATCGAAGCGCTCTGCCCGCCTGGCGAGACGCTGGGCGCCGGACGCCTGTTGTTGATCGTCGAAGTGCTGGCGCGCGGCGGCGGCGAGGTGATCGGCCTGGATGAGCTGAAGGCCGCCCCGATCGATATCGGCGATGCCGCTGCGGCGGTGGCTGACTGTTTCGACCTTGGCAGCGCGCCATGAACTGGGCGCTGGTCCTGCGCGCCGGCCTCGCCCTGGGACTGGTGCCGGAACAGGTCTGGCGCCTGTCGCTGGTCGAATGGCGCGCCCTGACGGCTTTCGGCGGCCAGGCCCCGCTCGACCGGGCCGGGCTGGAGGCGCTGCGGACCCGTTTTCCTGATCCTGAATTTGCGGACACAACAGAGGAGGCAAGGCCATGACCTCATCCCGTCCGGATACCCCGCTGGAGGACTTTGCCGACGGAGCGGGCCAACGCGCTGCCGAGGCATTGGAGACCGCTTTCGAGCGGGCCGGCAGCCGGATCGAGCAGGCGCTCGGTCGGGCGGCCCGCTCCGGCGAGGCGGACTTCTCGCGCATGACCGAGGCGATCCTGGCGGACCTCGCCCGACTGGCTGCCCAGCAGGTGATCGAACGACCGCTGGCCGGGCTGATCGATCGGGCGCTGGGGGCGATCACGCCGGATGGTGCCCGCGCCGAGGGCGGGCCGGTGCAGCCGGGCGGCGCCTATCTGGTTGGTGAGCGCGGTCCCGAACTCTTCACGCCGGGCGTGGCCGGTCAGGTCAGCCCATCGGGCAGCGGCGGTGGCGGTCAGACTGTCCATATCCACCTGACCCTGCCGCCGGGATCAAGCGACAGCAGCGAACGCGCCATTGCCCAATCGCGGGGCCGGATCGCCCGCTCCTTGGCGCGGGCGGTGGATGAGGGGAGGCGCTGGTCATGACTGTGTTTCACGAGGTCCGCTTTCCGTTCTCGGTTTCCGTCGGTGCCAGCGGCGGGCCGGAGCGGCGCACTGACATCGTGCCGCTGGTCTCCGGCCGCGAGCAACGCAACACGTCCTGGGCCGATAGTCGCCGCCGCTATGATGTCGGGCCGGGCGTGCGTTCGCTGACCGATATCCACACACTGATCGGGTTTTTCGAGGCGCGGCGCGGGCCGTTGCACGGGTTTCGCTTTCGCGATCCGTTCGACAATCGCTCCGCCGCGCCGGACCAGGCCCCGGATCCGGCCGACCAGCTGATTGGCACCGGCGATGGAGCAGTGACCCAGTTCCAGCTGGTCAAGCATTATGAGAGCGGCGGCGAGCTTTGGACGCGCACCATCACCAAGCCGGTCGAGGGCTCGGTCCGGGTTGCCGTGGAGGGCGTGGAGACTTTCGACTTCACGCTCGATACGGCGAACGGGCGGGTCACGCTGGCTGATCCGCCAGCGTCCGGGCAGGCGGTCACGGCCGGTTTTGCCTTTGATGTGCCGGTGCGCTTTGCCAGTGAGCGGCTCGACCTCGCCCTCGACGAGCCCGGTGCGGCGTCGGCGCTCTCCATCCCCCTGATCGAAATCAGAGTCTGAACACGGCCGCAAAGCCTGCCGGAGGTAATCATGAAAACCGTGCCTGCATCAATCCAGGCGGCGCTCGATGAGGGCGTCACCACAGTGTGTGATTGCTGGATCGTGACGCGCGCTGACGCGTCCCGTTTCGGCTTCACCGATCATGACCATGATCTGGTGTTTGAGGGCGTGACCTGCCGTGCCGGAAGTGGTTTTGGCGGTAGCGATGTCGCGGCGGAAGCCGGGTTGGCGCCGGATCAGGGCGGTCTGGTCGGCGCGCTGGATGATGACGTCCTGCGGCGCGACGATCTGGAAGCCGGGATCTGGTCCGGTGCGCGGGTGGAAAGCTGGCGCGTCGACTGGGCCAGCGATCCGCCGGTCGGCGTGAAGACCGGGCAGGGCGAGCTGGGCGAGATCCGCCGCGTTGATCACCGCTTCGAGGCCGAGCTGCTGGGTCTTGCCCACCGGCTGGGCCGGGTTTGCGGCCGGGTCTTTGCCCGTCGCTGTGATGCGGTGCTGGGTGATCATCGTTGCTCGGTGGATGGCAGCCATCCCGGTTTTGCGCTGGGCTGTGACCAGGCTTTCACCACCTGCCGCGACCGTTTCGCCAACACGCTCAATTTTCGCGGCTTCCCGCACATGGTCGGCAATGATGTGCTGCAGGCCTCACCGGCCAGCGAGCCGGTCCGCGATGGCTCGTCCCGGGGGCTGGTCGGATGAGGCGGGGCAAGCGCGCCACCGCCCACGTCACCGCCCGTGTTCAGGCCCGTGTTCGGGCCTTGGCCGAAGCGCGGCGCTGGATCGGCACGCCTTATGGTCACCAGGCCAGTTGCCTGGGCGCGGGCTGTGACTGTCTGGGCCTCATTCGCGGGATCTGGCGGACGCTTTACGGCCAGGAAGCGCAGACCGTTCCGCCCTATGGCCCTGATGTCGCCGGGACACCGCTCGCCGAAGCGCTGATGGCGGCGGTCTGTGCCCATTTCGTGGAGATCGACAAGGACAGTCCGCGCCCGGGCGATGTGCTGCTGTTTGCCGACCGGCCCGGCGGGACGGCGCGTCATTGCGCAGTGCTGTCGCAGCGCGACCGGATCATCCACGCCTATTGGCGGCGCAGCGTCGTCGAGACCGCGCTGACACCCTGGTGGCAGCGCCGACTGGTTGCTGCCTTCGCCTTTCCCGATCTGCCCCCTGCCGAACCCCGCGAGGAGATGACATGGCCCAACTTGTCCTGACTGCCGGCCGGGTTGCCCTGACAGCGGCCCGCGCTGCCCTGCCGACGCTGGGACGGATCGCGGCCAGCGCGGCGATCAATTCGCTGCTGCCCGGACGCGAGGGGCCGCGCCTGCTCGAACTGCCGGTCCAGACCTCCACCGATGGCGCTGCCATGCCCCAGGTCTGGGGCCGGGCCCGTCTGGCCGGCCAGGTGATCTGGGCCGCCCGTTTCACCGAGCACGCCCAGACCTCCGGCGGCGGCAAGTCCGGGCCGAAGGAGACCGGTTTCACCTATTCGCTCTCCTTTGCCGTCGGTCTGTGTGAGGGCGAGATTTCCGGGATCGGGCGGATCTGGGCCAATGGGGCATTGCTCGACCAGTCACGCTATCCGGTGCGCTGGCATGCTGGCCGCGACGACCAGCTGCCCGACCCCTTGATCACCGCGATCGAAGGCCCTGACGCGCCGGGTTTTCGGGGCACCGCCTATCTGGTGCTCGAAGACCTGCCGCTGGATGAGTTCGGGCATCGCCTGCCCAATCTGTCGGTCGAGGTGTTTCGCGGTGTCGGATCGGACGGGTTGGAGCAGCAGGTGCGCGGCGTCAATCTCATCCCCGGCTGCGGTGAGTTCGCGTTGAGCCCGGACCCGGTCATGCGTCTGGAGGGGCCCGGTGCGGAGACAGCCGTCAATCGCAATAATGCCCGCGGCCTGAGTGATGTGCTGGCCGCGCTCGATGATCTGGAACGCGACCTGCCGGCCTGCCGCTCGGTGCAGATCGTGCTGGCCTGGTTCGGCGATGACCTGCGCTGCGGGGAATGCGAGATCCGGCCCGGCGTTGAGGATCGCGACACTGAGACGCGCCCGACAGCCTGGCGCGCGGCTGGCGCCGAGCGCGACACGGCCTGGCTGGTCGGCCGGATTGATGACCGTCCGGTCTATGGCGGCACGCCGGATGATGCCGGTGTGGTGGCGCTGATCGGGGCGCTCAAGGCGCGCGGCTTTGCGGTCACGCTCTACCCCTTCATCCTGATGGACATCGCTGACGGCAATTCCCTGCCGGACCCCGATGGCGGTAGCGGGCAGCCCGCCTATCCCTGGCGCGGCCGTATCCGGCCCGGGGCGGGCAGTGTTGCGGCTCAGGTGGACGCCTTTTTCGGGACCGCGCAGGCGACGGATTTCACGGTTAATGGCGGGACGGTGAGCTATGCCGGTCCGGACGCGTGGCGCTATCGGCGTTTCATCCTGCATTGCGCCGCCCTGGCAAAGGCGGCGGGCGGCGTGGACGGTTTCCTGATCGGTTCGGAAATGGTGGCGCTGACCACATCCGGGGCCGGTGAGAACTATCCGGCGGTCGCGGCGCTGTGCGCGCTGGCGACCGAGGCGCGCAGCCTGCTCGGCCCGTCCACGCGTCTGTCCTATGCGGCCGATTGGAGCGAGTATCACGGTCATCAAAGCGGCGGTGGGGCCAAGATATTCCATCTCGACCCGCTCTGGTCCCACCCCGCGATTGATGCCGTGGCGATCGATTTCTACATCCCGCTGGCCGATTGGCGCGACGGCGATGACCATCTCGACGCGGCGCAGGCCTTGGGCCCGCATGACAAGAGCTATCTCGCCAGCCAGGTGACGGGCGGGGAGGGGCATGACTGGTATTACGCCTCGCCGGAGGATCGCGACGCCCAGCTGCGCACGCCGATCAGCGATGCGGTGCATGGCGAGGACTGGGTTTGGCGCTACAAGGACCTCATCGGCTGGTGGTCGAACGCCCATCACGACCGGCCCGGCGGGGTTCGCGCGGTCGCACCCACAAGCTGGATCCCGGCCTCGAAACCCATCTGGCTGACCGAGACCGGTTGTCCGGCGGTCGACAAGGGGGCCAATCAGCCCAATGTCTTCATCGATCCGAAAAGCTCCGAGAGCGCACCGCCCCATCACTCCACCGGCGCACGCGATGACCTGATCCAGCGGCGCTATCTGGAAGTCCTGCTGGCGCACTGGGATGATCCGGCCGCCAATCCGGTCTCGGCGCTGTATGGCGGCCCGATGATCGAGCCGGAGTGGACCCATGTCTGGGCCTTCGATGCGCGACCCTGGCCGGACTTCCCGGCGCGCTCGGAAATCTGGTCGGACGGGGAAAACTGGCGGCTGGGCCACTGGCTCAATGGCCGCGCCGGGCTGGTCCCGGTCGCGCGCATCATTGACGAGTTGTGCGATGCGGCCGGTCTGGCCGAACGCGACGTGTCCGCCACCCATGATCTGGTCGCCGGCTATGTGATGGACCGGCCAATGCCGGCGCGTGACGCGCTGGCGCCATTGCTTGACCTTTTGGGTGTCTCCGTCCTCGAGGGGGCCGACAGTGTGCGCTTTGTCTCCGCCGGGGTGGCGAGCGGTGCCGATACACTGACTCTCACCGACCCGGTCGATACGGGCGAGGACAGCGTCACCCGCGTCCATCCCGCTCCGCTGGACCTTGTCCGTGATATCGCTCTGGGCTTTTACGACGACCGCGCCAGCTATCGCACCGGCCAT
Source organism: Maricaulis maris MCS10 (assembly GCF_000014745.1). Taxonomy (NCBI): domain Bacteria; kingdom Pseudomonadati; phylum Pseudomonadota; class Alphaproteobacteria; order Maricaulales; family Maricaulaceae; genus Maricaulis; species Maricaulis maris. The sequence goes on from NC_008347.1 coordinate 1,028,786, forward strand.
GCCTCGGCCCGGGGCACGCTGGGGACGGTGGCGACACGCTCGCTCATCGTGCCGGTGATTGCCGATGCCGATACCGCCCGGCGCTGGTGCGGCGACCGCCTGCTGGCAGTTCACGCGCAGGCCGAGCGGCTCGATCTGGTCCTGCCGCCCGAATTCCTGGCGGTGGAGGTGGGTGACCGGATCGCGGTCGATGACGCGGTCTGGCAGGTCGCGGCGCTGGAGGGTGACGCCGTGCGTCAGGCCCGCCTGCACCGACCGACAGGGCAGTCTGTCACCGTTGCGGCAGGCGAGACCGGAGCCGACCCGGCTCTGCCCGGCACGTCAATGCGCCCGGCCCTGGAGTTACTCGACCTGCCGCTCCAGTCCGGTGAGAGCCGGGACGGTCCCCTTGTGGCCGCCTGGGCGCAGTCATGGCCGGGCGCTGTCGATATCCATCTGTTTGACCGTCACGCCGTGACCCTGACCCGTCCGGCGAGGCTTGGCTGGCTGGCCGGGGACCTGCCCGCCGGGCCGGTCGGTCGCTGGGACCGGGCCCATGCGGTGCTGCTCGATCTGGACTGGGGCACGCTGGCCAGTGCCGACCCGGCCGCCGTGCTGGACGGGGCCAACCGGATCGCCATCGAGGCCGCGCCCGGCGTCTGGGAGGTGATCGGCTTTTGCGATGCGCAGTTGCAGGCGCCCGGGCGCTATCAGCTGACCGGCCTGTTGCGCGGGCTGGGCAATGGTGTGTCACGGACAGCCGTCAGTGGTGCCCGTCTGGTCGTGCTGGATGCGGCCTGTGAGGCGCTGACATTGGCCCCGCACGAGCGCGGTGTGCCGCTCGAACCCGTCGCCGTCGCTGCCGGCTTCGCGCCGGGCGATGATGCCGCGACCCGGCGCGAGGTGCCGCCGGTCGCCTCCGACCTGACACCGCTGGCCCCGGTCCATCTCGCCCACACACGCACCGCCGGCACATTGAACCTGAGCTGGATCCGGCAGACCCGTATCGGCGGGGATGACTGGTCGGCGCCCGACGTGCCGCTGGGCGAGGCGGGCGAGGCCTGGCAGGTTGAGCTGGATGATGCCGGTAATGTGCATCTGCTGGACGGCCTCACGGCCCCGTCTCTCACACTCACCGACAGCGATCTGGTCGCGGCATTCGGGGCTGTGCCCGATCATCTGACCGTGCGGGTGGCGCAGCTGTCGGCGCGCGTCGGCCCCGGGCAGGTGGCAGAGGCTGAGGTCGATCTGTGAGCTGTGCTTTGATATCAGTCGCAAAGCCCCTTACATGAAGCATGGCCTTCGCGGCCGACAGGCTTTACCGGCAAGGCAAGACGGGTATGGACGATCCCTACAAGACGCTCGGCGTCTCCAAAACGGCGACCGCCGACGAAATCCGCAAGGCTTATCGCAAGCTGGCCAAGGAGCTGCATCCCGATTCCAATCCCGGCAATGCCGCCGCCGAGGAGCGTTTCAAACACGTCTCGCAAGCCTTCAAACTGTTGTCCGACCCGGAAAAGCGGGCCGAATATGACGCTGCGGCGCGGGCCGGCTTCCATCCGGGCATGGGCGGGATGGGAGGCATGGGCGGCGGCCCAGGCGGCAAGCCGTTCAATTTCCGCCAGTCGCGCCATCAGGGCCGCGGCGGGTTTGAGGATATATTCTCCGACCTGTTCACCGATTTTGGCGGACAGGGCGGTGGCGGACGCCAGCGGCAGGCCCCGCGCAAGGGGGCTGATGTGCGCCAGACCGTGACCGTCGATTTCATGCAGGCGGCCCAGGGCGGCAAGCACCGGGTCAGCTTGCCGGGCGGACGGACGCTCGATGTCGCGGTGCCCTCGGGTGCCAGTGATGGCCAGGTGCTGCGCCTGCGCGGTCAGGGTGAGGCCTCTGCCATGGGTGGCGAGCCGGGCGATGCGCTGATCGAGATCAAGGTCGCCGAACACAAATTCTTTTCGCGCGCGGGCGATGATGTCCGTCTTGAGCTGCCGATCAGCCTCAAGGAAGCGGCGCTGGGTGCCAAGGTGCGCGTGCCGACCATTGACGGTCCGGTTGATGTGCGGGTGCCGCCCGGCTCCTCGACCGGAACCTTGCTGCGTCTGCGTGGCAAGGGATTTGCGGGCAGCAAGGGCAAGCGCGGCGACCAGCTGGTCAGGCTGATGGTCGCGTTGCCGTCGAGTGATGAGGCCCTCAAGGCCTTCCTCGAAAAATGGTCACCGCCCGATGGCCATGACCCGCGCAAGGGTCTGCATTCGTGACGGTGATGTTTTGGTAGTATGTTGTTCAGCACGGGTTCAGGGGGAGCCCGTCATTGTGAGTGCCATGTTGAGAAACCTTGTGATCCTTGCTGGCGCTCTGAGCGTCTTCGCAGCCCCCGCCCGGGCCGATGGAAACGACGCTGCTGTCGTGGAGCCGGCCGGCTATGCCAATCTGCAGGACCGCTATACCGCGCCTGAAGCCCGCGATGCCCGGCGTCAGGGTGATGTGGTGCCGGCACTGCGGGTGATCTCGGAAGTGCGCCGCCGCTATCCCGGCGCCGACGTGCTCGATGCCGAGCTCGAGGGCGGCGCGTCTCCGCGCTATGTCATCAAGATTCTCACCCGAGACGGCCGCCGCGTCGATGTGGTTGCCGATGCCCGGACCGGGCAGATACTGTTTGAACGATAGGGGGAGTGCATGCGCGCGCTTGTTGTTGAAGACGATCCGGATCTGAACCGTCAGCTTGGCCGGGCCCTCGAGGATGCCGGCTATGCCGTCGACGCAGCCGTCGATGGCGAGGACGGGCATTTCATGGGCGACACCGAACCCTATGATGTTGTGGTGCTGGACCTTGGCCTGCCCAAGATGGACGGCGTCACCGTCCTGGAACGCTGGCGCCAGGCCGGCCGCGATTTCCCGGTGCTGATCCTGACCGCGCGCGATCGCTGGTCGGAAAAGGTGGCGGGCTTTGATGCCGGCGCCGATGATTATCTCACCAAGCCTTTCCATACCGAGGAATTGCTGGCCCGCATGCGCGCCCTGACGCGCCGCGCCGCTGGTCACACCACGGCGACGATTGAATGCGGCGGCCTGTCCATCGACACCCGCGGCGCCCGCGTCTTTATCGACGGCGCACCGGTGAAGGTGACCTCGCACGAATTCCGCATGCTGTCCTATCTGGCCCATCATCAGGACCGGGTGATTTCGCGCACCGAGCTGGTCGAGCACATCTACGACCAGGATTTCGATCGCGACAGCAATACGATCGAGGTCTTTGTCGGACGTCTGCGCAAGAAGATCGGCACCGACCGGATCGAGACCGTGCGCGGACTGGGCTATCGACTGGTTGATCCGGTGGCACGCCCGGTTTCGTGAAGCGCCGGGCCTCCCTCGCTTTCAGACTGTTTGCCGGCGCCGCTGCCTGGGCGCTGGCCCTTCTGCTTCTGGGCGCCATCGCCCTGACCACGCTCTATCAGCGCTCGGTCCTGCGCACGATGGACGACCGGTTGAGCAGCGTCGTCGAGGCCCTCGTCGCGGCCGCCGAGACGGATCCAGGCGGTGGCATTGTCCTTGCCCGTCGGCCCTCTGACCCCGCCTATGACCGCGTGTTCTCCGGCCGCTACTGGCAGATTTTCGACGCTCCCGTCATGGAAGGCGGCGGACACCAGGCGCTGGTCGTGTCCCGGTCGCTGTGGGACGAGACCCTGACACCGCCCGACGCCCTGATGGCCTCCTTGCTGGCCAGCCCGGGACAGGTGATGTCGTTCGACACCAAGGGGCCAAGCGGTGAGCCCTTGCGCCTCACCGGACAGGCCGTGCAGTTGCCGGCGCGTGCGGACATGGTCATCATGATGGCGGCCGAGGATCGAGAAATCGCGGACCGCGATGTCCGAAATTTCGCCATCACGTCGGGCATCATGTTCCTGGGCTTTGCCACTGCCATTGCTGCGGGTGTCTTCTTCCAGGTCCGGATCGGTCTGGCGCCGGTCCTGCGCATGCGGACCAGCGTCGCGGAAGTCCGCGAGGGCAATCAGGAGCGCGTTGATGGCGAGTTTCCGGTCGAGCTCCAGCCGCTGGCCGACGAGCTCAATGCCATGCTCGATCACTCGCGCGAGCTGGTCGAGCGATCACGCACCCATGTCGGCAACCTCGCCCACGCGCTGAAAACACCGATTGCCGTTCTGACCAATGAGGCGCGGACCTCGCAAGGGGCGCTGGCCGACATGGTCGAACGGCAGACCGGCGTGATGACTGAACAGGTCGAACATCATCTGCGCCGCGCCCGGGCCGCGGCCCACGCCAAGGCCGTCGGTGCGCGTACGCCGGTTGCGTCGACTGTGAGCGACCTCGCGCGGACGCTGGAAAAGATCAATGCCGCACGTGGTATCCGGATTACCGTCGAGGCCGAGGAGGGTCTCAATTTCAAGGGTGAGCGCCAGGACCTTGAAGAGATGATCGGCAATCTGATGGACAATGCCTGCAAGTGGTCGGGCGGTGAGGTCCATGTGGTGGCCCGCCGGACGGCGGCCCGGGAACTGGCCGTGATAATCGAGGATGACGGTCCGGGCCTCGACCCGCAGCAGTGCGAAGCCGCCCTGCAGCGCGGGGTCCGGCTGGACGAGCAGGCACCGGGCTCGGGTCTTGGTCTGGCAATTGTTTCGGATCTGGCCAAGGCCTATGGTGGAGAACTCAGCTTGTCGAGATCAGAACTCGGCGGACTGGCGGCCCGTATTGGATTGCCGGCGACTGGTCGCTAAGTGGTCATTAACCGAAGTGGTTGAAGACTAGGATTAGCAAAAGACTGTGTATTCTGGATCATGGCCAATCTCTCGCCTTCTCAGCGAGCCAAACTCGAAGCGCTGTGGCGCAGCATGCCCGAGAAAATGCGGGCGGCATTAAGAGCCACAACCAAGGCGGCCGCCGCGAGTGATCCGGCGTCGGCGGCGCTCGACACCATTTTTTCCGAGCTTGAGGAAGCCATGCGGCCGCCCGCGGGCGACATGGCGAAGGCCTATGTCCTGGCCCCCCTGCGTCCCCTGGTTGGCGATTCGGCGCTGATCCCGCCGTCGCGTTTTCGTTTCTCGGCCGAGGACCTGTCGAAGATCTGGGGTTGGATGGGGCGCCATCTGGCCAAGGACATGGTCGAGACTGCCAAGAAGTGCAAACGGCCGGAGCGGGATCCGATCTGGTTCGATTTTCGCCGTCAGGCCGGTGCGGCGCTGGCAGATGCGGTTCACAAGGCCGATCGCGTGCCCAAGGACATGACCGCGTTGCTCAAACGGTTCGGCGGCGAAGGCCGGGCGATGCTGAGCGATGCGATCATCCTGCTGAACAATTGCGAGCAAATCGCCAGCGCCATGGGCCAATTGCCGGACAAGATCGAGGATTTCGACGACGAGCTGTCGCTGCTGGTCAAGCAGTTGCATGAGGAGATGGTGGAATCGAATGCCGAGGCCGCCTTGTGGGTCCTGCTCCTGACCATGGGTCGACTGGAAAGTCCCTGGCAGATTTTCCGCGTGGTCAAGCGGATCGGTCGCCGGGATGATGACCTGGTCGTGCAGAAGACGGAGCTGGCCGCGGTCGGCGACGCCGTGCTCGGCGATACCGGCTATTTCGCAGCCCGTCTGAAACAGCCGCCGCAAACGCTCGAAGAGGCCAAGGCCTGTTATCTGGTGTTTGACCGTTTCGTCGCGTTTTCAACCGGCATGGCGGCCGAATTCGGTATCCGCAAGGATGGACGCTGGGGCCGCGCCCTGTTCGGATTGCGGGCCGAGGCCTCGACGAATGTCGAGAAGATCCTCGCCAAGGTCCCCCTGGCGCTCGATGCCGGTCTGCCCGAACCGCGCCGCGGGCGCAGCGGGAGGGTCATACCGGCCCAGATCCCGCCCGCCGCCGCCGTCGACAAGGCCGATGGCCTGCTCTACTTCCTCGGAAAATGCCGGGTACATGCGACGGCCGCTGCGATCGCCTCGACCCAGAAACGCATCGCCGATGCGGCCGAAAAGCGCATGCAGGAGGCCGGCGAGATGCTGGTCGATCTGGTTGCCTCCAGTGAAGGCCAGAACCGCACCACCGCTCAGGACGGGCTGGATATCACCATCCGCCTGATGGAAAGTGCGGGGCATGACGAGGCCGCGTCGCTGCTGCGACGGCGCGGTGTTGCCGCGACCGCGGCATAGCGTCCCGACTGCATCCCTCCGCCTTGCACTGCCGCTCTGTGCAACGTAGTTCGTTGTCATGGTCCAGCCTCCCAAATCCCCCATTGCCCTTGAGGATCGCGCGAGCGAGCAGGGTCGCCTGTATTCGCCCAGCGCGGCGCGCAATCGCGATGCCATTGCCGAGGTTCTGGCCCGGGTCCTGCCGACCGGTGCCTCGGTGCTGGAAATCGGCTCGGGAACCGGTGAGCATGCGGTGGCGGCCTGTCAGGCCCGCCCGGATCTGAGTTGGCAGCCCAGCGACCCCGATGCGGCCTCGCGCGACAGCCAGGCCGCCTGGGCCGGTGAGGTCGGTGGCGCGATCCTGGCACCGCTCGAAATCGATCTCCTGCGCCCGCAGACGCTTGTCGCGATTGACGGTTTCGACGCGCTGGTCTGCATGAATGTCATCCATATCGCTCCATGGGCGGTGGCCGAGGCTCTCGCCTCGCTGGCGCAGGACCGGCTGCGGCCGGGCGGCCATCTCGTGCTGTACGGCCCCTATCTGCTCGGCGACGAGACCGCGCCGTCAAACCTGGCCTTTGACGCGTCGCTGAAATCACGCAATCCGGAATGGGGTGTGCGCCCGCTGGACGCGGTCACGACGCTGCTGGCTTCGCACGGCCTCGTCCTGGTCGAACGGGTCGACATGCCGGCCAATAATCTCATGCTCATCTTTCAACGCCGGGAGCCGGAATGATGCGGCATCGCAATCGACGTCTCGCTACCATTGCCGCCTCGGCGATCGTTCTGGTGGTTGCGGTCGGGCTCGGTCTCATGGCGCTGCGCAGTGCCGTGGTCTTCTTCTATTCGCCCAGCGAGATCGCGGCGGAACATCCAGGCATCGAAGCCCGGATCCGCGTCGGCGGACTGGTGCTGGAAGAATCGGTGGGCGAGGCGGCCAGCGGCGCGACCCGTTTCGTGATCACCGACCGGGTCGAGAATGTGCAGGTGGAATATGCCGGCCTGCTGCCCGACCTGTTCCGTGAAGGGCAGGGGGTTGTGGTCGAGGGGCGTTTCGCTGCTGACGGCGTGTTGCAGGCCCGCACGGTGTTGGCCAAGCATGATGAGACCTATATGCCGCCGGAAGTCGCTGAGGCCCTGCGTGAGGCCGGCGTCTGGCAGGGTGAGGGCGAGACGCCGTCGGCAGCTGGCGATGGCGATAGTCGCTGAGGCCTGTCCTCGCGCTCAAGCGCTTGTGTCTTGCATGCCATCGTGGACGCCTTACCTCCAAGCTGGCTGAAGGAGACAGGCAATGGCACAGACCCGACGTGTTGATTTTGAAGGCGCCCTTGGCGAGACGCTCGCCGCCCGGCTTGAAATGCCGCATGGCCGGCCGCGGGCGTATGCGCTGTTCGCGCATTGCTTTTCCTGTTCCAAGGACATTCTCGCAGCAAGCCGGATCGCCCGGCGGCTGACGGCTGCGGGTTTCGCTGTGCTGCGCTTCGACTTCACCGGGCTGGGACAGTCGGATGGCGATTTCGCCAATACCAATTTCTCCTCCAACATCGCCGACCTGATCGCCGCTGCCGGCTATCTGGAAGCCGAGCACGCGGCGCCGTCCCTCTTGATCGGGCATTCACTGGGCGGGGCGGCGGTGATCGCGGCGGCGGGTCAGCTGCCATCGGTTCGTGCGGTGGCGACGATCGGTGCGCCGGCCGACGCCGCGCATGTGACGCAGCAGTTTGCCGCCGATGTCGACGCCATTGAACGCGAGGGCGTGGCCCGGGTGGAACTGGCCGGTCGGACCTTCACGCTCAAGAAGCAGTTTCTCGACGATATTGGCGGGCACAGGGTGGAAGACGCCGCGGCGGCCTTGCACCGCCCCCTGCTGCTGTTGCATGCCCCCACCGATGCCATTGTCGCTATCGACAATGCGTCCCGGCTGTTTCGCGCCGCCAGACACCCCAAGAGCTTTGTCAGCCTTGATGATGCCGATCATCTGCTGGGAAACCGGCCGGATGCCGAATACGCCGCCGACATGATTGCCGCCTGGGCCGAGCGCTATCTGCCCGAGACCCGGCCCGAGCCGCCGGAATCCGCAGGCGAGGGGGTGGTCGTCGTCCGGGAAACCGGTGCCGGCCCCTATGAGAACCATGTGGTTGCCGGCGAGCATGTGATGCTGGCCGATGAGCCGGCTTCGGTCGGTGGCCTGGATGCCGGTCCGTCGCCCTATGGCTATCTCAGCGCAGCGCTGGGCAGCTGTACCTCGATGACCCTGCGCATGTATGCCGACCGCAAGGGCCTGCCGCTGGACCGGGTCACGGTCAGTACCGGTCATCACAAGGGCCATGCCGATGACTGCGCCGACTGCGTCGACGGCCAGGAACGCCATGTCGACATCTTCGAGCGGGAGATCACGCTGGAGGGTGAGCTTGATGCGGCCCAGACGGCCCGCCTCCTCGAGATCGCCGACAAATGCCCGGTGCATCGGACCCTGCACAGCCCGGTTGTCGTGCGGACCCGTTTGAAAGATGACGGGTAAGTTACCATCTGTAATGTTATTGTAATGTTTGAGTCACGCGGGGGTTAGTCCCGCCGCGTGAAATTGTGCTCCTAATCGCAATGGAAAGGTCGTCGACACTCATGATTTCGGTTGATCGCATACGCCGCCTCGGCGGAGTTTCGCTTCTGGTCCTGTCCGCGCTGGCAGCAGGAAGTCTCCTGGATCGCTCGATGGGCGAGGCCTACGCCGTCCAGTCGTCCGAGGCGCCGCCCCTGGCGGCTGCCGTCCCGGCCGGCGCACCGCTGTCCTTTGCCGACCTGATCGAAACCGTCAGCCCGTCCGTGGTCACGGTTCAGGTCAGCGGACTGGTCGAGAGCTCGCCCTTTGGCGGCGGCAATGGACCCGACCTCGACAATCTCCCCCCGCAAATGCGCGAATGGATGGAGCGCCAGTTCGGCGGCCAGCGCCAGGCGCCGCAGCCGCAACCGCGCCAGTCGCTGGGATCCGGCTTCTTCATCTCGGCTGACGGATATCTGGTGACCAATCACCATGTGGTGGCCAATGCCGACGAGATCACCATCGGAACGGCCGAGGGCGAGGAGTTTCCTGCCCGCGTCATTGGTACCGATCCGCAGACCGACCTGGCGCTGCTCAAGGTCGATGGCGAGACTGATTTCCCGTTTGTGCGGCTGGAAGAGAACCCGAACTACCGGGTTGGCGACTGGGTCGTCGCGGTCGGCAATCCCTTCGGTCTCGGCGGTACGGCAACAGCCGGTATCATCTCGGCCATCGGTCGTCCGATCGGCAATTCCACCTATAATGACTTCATCCAGACCGACGCCTCGATCAATCGCGGCAATTCCGGCGGCCCGACCTTTGACCTCAACGGCAATGTGATCGGCGTGAACTCGCAAATCTTCTCGCCGTCTGGCGGCAATGTCGGCATCGGCTTTGCCATTCCCTCCGACGTCGCGGCCCGCATCGTCGGCGATCTGCGCGATGATGGCCGGGTGGCGCGCGGCTGGCTGGGTGTCTCGATCCAGAATGTCACCGAGGACATTGCCGAAGCGCTGGGCCTTGAGGGCACGACCGGCGCCATCATCAGCTCGATCGTCGAGGGCGGCCCCGCCGACCGCGCCGGTTTCGAGCGCGAGGATGTGGTGCTGGAAATCGATGGCGAGGCCGTTGACGGTTCGCGCGACCTGACCCGCCGCGTCGGCAATATCCAGGCCGGCGGCGATGTCCGCTTCCTGGTGCTGCGTGACGGCCGCGAGCGGACCATCCGTGCCACGCTGGGTGATCGCCCGGGCGAGGAACAACTGGCCAGCATGAGCAGTGTTGATGCGGCTCCGGCACGGACTTCCGTGTTCGGCATGTCGATGGCGCCGCTCGCTGAGGAGGACCGTGAGGTCCGCGGCCTTGGCGCTGAAGTCAGCGGCGTGGTGGTCGACGAGATCGAGCCGGGCAGCGAGGCCGCCCGCAAGGGTGTCCAGGTCGGCGACATCATCCTGGAAGCGGGTGGCAATTCTGTTGCCGACGCCGAGGCCCTCCGTGCCATCGCCGATGAAGCCCGTGAAGACGGTCGCAGCGCCATCCTGCTGCTGGTCGAGGGACGTGGCGGTCAGCGCTATGTCGCCCTGCAACTCGGCTCTGCCGACTAGAGAAAAGGAGATCGGGGTGCGCATTCTGATCGTTGAAGACGACCGCGAAGCAGCCAGCTATATCCGCAAGGGCCTTCGCGAAAGCGGCCATGTGGCCGACCATGCCGGTGACGGCGAAGAGGGCCTGGAAATGGCCCGCGCCGCGGAATACGACGTGCTCGTTGTTGACCGCATGATGCCGCGCATGGACGGGCTTTCGATGGTCGAGGCGCTGCGCGCCGACGATGATCGCACCCCGGTCCTCATCCTCTCTGCCCTCGGCGAGGTCGATGACCGTGTCGAAGGGCTGAAGGCGGGCGGCGATGACTATCTGGTCAAGCCCTACGCCTTTGCCGAATTGCTGGCCCGCGTCGAGGCCCTGGCCCGTCGCCGTGATCCGGATACCGTCCGGACCAAGCTGGTGGTCGGTGATCTGGAAATGGACCTGCTGGCCCGCACGGTGATCCGTGAGGGCGAGGACATCCTGCTCCAGCCCCGCGAATTCCGCTTGCTGGAATTCCTGATGAAGCATTCCGGCCAGGTGGTGACCCGCACCATGTTGCTGGAAAAAGTCTGGGACTATCATTTCGACCCCCAGACCAATGTCATTGATGTGCACATTTCGCGTCTGCGCTCGAAGATCGACAAACCCTTCCCGCGCTCGTTGCTGCACACGGTGCGCGGAGCCGGTTACCGTCTGCAGGCCTGATCCGGCATGACGGCGCGCGGTGCCGCCTTTCTTCGGACAACGGCCTTCCGGCAGACGCTTCTGTCGGCGGCCCTGTTCGCCCTGTCGAGTTTTGTCACGCTGGGCTTTGTCTATGCGGCCTCGGCCGGCATGGTGCTGCGCCGTGCCGATAGTGCGATCAACGAGGAAGTCGTCGCCCTGGATGCCAGCTTCCAGGCTGGCGGGATACGCACGGTCAATCGCTATATCCTTGAACGAACCGTCGGCGGCGGTGCCGACTATCTCTACCTGCTCGTCCACCCCACCGGGCGCAGCCTGTCGGGTAATCTGACCTATCTGCCCGAGGTCCAGCCCGATGATGAAGGCCGGGTCCAGTTCACCTATCGACGGCCTGCCGCCGGTGACAGTGATGGTGAGGACGGCAAGGATGATCGCACCGCTCGGGGCCGTATCATCGAGCTGCCGTCCGGTTACCGGCTCTATGTCGGTCTCGATGTCGACGAGGAAACGCGACTGATATCGCGGATGCTCAACACCATCCTGGCCGCCTCGGCGCTGGCACTGGCGCTGGGTGTGGCGACCGGGATCTTCGTCAGCCGGCGTTTCGTGCGCCGCCTCGACCGCATCAATACGGTCGCCCGGCGGGTCAAGGCCGGGGACCTGCAACCCCGGGCGCCGCGAAACTTCACCGGCGACGAGCTGGACGAGCTGTCCGAGAATTTCAACAACATGCTCGACCGGGTCGAGGCGTTGATGCACCGCATGCGCCACACGGGCGACAGCATCGCCCATGACCTGCGCACTCCGCTGACCCGCATGCGCAACCGGCTCGACGAGGCGCTGCGCGAGGATGGAGACGCCGACACGCGCGAGCAGGCGCTTGAACGTGCCGTTGCCGATACCGACGAGCTGCTGGGCATCTTCAACGCCATCCTGTCGCTGTCGCGTCTGGAGGCGGGTGAGAGCCGTGCCTCGATCCAGCGCCTCGACCCGGCCGATATCGCCGCCGACCTGGCCGAGCTCTACGAGCCTGTCTGCGAGGATGAAGGGCTGGCCTTCAACAGCGAGATCCAGAGCGGCCTGTCGATGCTGGGCGATCGGGGCCTGCTGTCGCAGGCCCTCGCCAATATTCTCGACAATGCGGTCAAATACACCCCGACCGGCGAGGCGGTGACCCTGCGCCTGCGCGAGACGGGTGGCGGTCGGATCGAGTTCTCGGTCACCGATACCGGGCCGGGCATTCCGGCTGCCGACCGTGATCGTGTCACCCAGCGCTTTGTGCGGCTGGACAATTCCCGCACCCAGCCGGGTTCCGGGCTTGGACTGTCCCTGGTCCAGGCCATTGTCGACGTGCACAATGGCGAGTTCGAACTGGCGGAAGGGCCCGGCGTCGTGTCCGACGGCCATGGTCCCGGCCTGCGCGCCTCACTCAGCTTTCCCAAGGCGCCCGCTGAGGGGTGAGCCAGCGCCGGCCTACCGCAAAATTAGACCTTCACCTGTCGGGCGGATCGGGTCAGTTTGCTTGCCATGACTGACTTGGCCGCTCATCCGGACTGTGTATTGCCAGCGGGGCTTGCGCCGCTGCCTGGCCGGACGCCGGGCGCCGCGGCTCACATGATTGCGGCGCTGCCCGACACGGTCGGCCAGGCGATCGGCCCGGCCCGGGATTTTCTCGATACGGTTTTCGCGGCTGCCCCCTATCTGGCCCGGCTGGCGCAGCGACGGGCGGACACACTCGAGGCCTGCCTCGTGCGGACGCCTGACGCCCTGATTTCATCGGTCATCGCCGATCTGCACCGGGCCGGGGCCGAGGCGGGCGACCCGTCCGCACTCGATATCGCGCTGCGTCATGCCAAGAGTGATGCCCACCTGGTCACGGCCCTGGCCGACCTGACCGGTGTCTGGGACGTTCGCGAGGTGACCGGTGCGATGACGCGGGTGGCGGATGCGGCGCTGCAGGCCGCGCTGCACGCCCATGTCCGCTTCCTGGCCGAACAGGGCCGGGCCCATCCGGTGACCAATCCCGACAATCCGATTCCGGGCGTGGTCATTCTGGCGCTGGGCAAGATGGGCACGGGCGATCTCAATTACTCCTCCGATATCGACCTTGTGGCCGTCTACGATCCGGACAGCCTGTCGCTGCCCGACAGCGAGGAACCGCGCAAACGACTGCCGCGCCTGATCCAGGCGGTGGTAAAATCGCTGCAGGACGTAACGGCCGAGGGTTATGTCTTCCGGGTCGATCTGCGCCTGCGGCCCGATCCGGGCGCGACGCCGGTCATCATCTCCACCGAGGCGGCGCTGAATTATTATGAGAGCCTGGGTCAGACCTGGGAACGCGCGGCCTGGATCAAGGCCCGCGCCAGTGCCGGCGACCGTGACGCCGCGGCCCGCTTCCTCGCCCACATGCAACCGTTTATCTGGCGACGCTCGCTGGATTATGCCGCCATTGACGACATTCGCGGGCTCGCCCGCCAGATCCAGACGGTCGGGCGCCGGGCCGAGATCCGACCCGCCGGACATGACCTGAAACTCGGGCGGGGCGGCATTCGCGAGATCGAGTTCTATGCCCAGATCCCGCAACTGGTCTTCGGGGGCCGGGACGAGCGGGTGCGCGAACCCTCGACGCTGGCGGCTCTGGGCGCGCTGGCCGTGACCGGTGCGGTCGAGCCGGACGTTGTTGATGCCCTGGCGCGGGATTATCGAGACCTTCGCAGCTGGGAACACCGGATCCAGATGCGCCAGGACGAACCCAGTCAGACCGTGCCGCTGGAGGATGAGGACCGGGCCGATCTGGCGGCTCTGTCGGGTTTTGCCGATGTCGCGGCCTTCGAAACGGCCGTCGAAGCCTGCCTGCAAAGGGTGCACGGTCATTTTTCCGACCAGTTCGAGGGCGATGAGGCGCTGTCCTCATCGGCAGGGTCGCTGATCCTGACCGGGGTCGAGCCGACCCCGGACACCATCACGACCTTGCAGACCCTGGGCTTCTCGCAGCCGGGCTCGGTCTGGGCGACACTGAATGGCTGGGCCGGTGGCCGGGTGAGGGCGGTGCGATCCAGCCGCGCGCGGACCCTGTTTGCCCGCATCGCACCGCAATTGGTCGACCGCATGTCGGCGACTGGTGAGCCGGATGCTGCGATGACCCGGTTTGCTGCTTTCTTCGAGAACCTGCCGATGGGCGTGCAACCTCTCTCACTATTGTCCAACGAGCCGGGCCTGGCCGCAGACCTGATCGGCATTCTTACCCTGGCGCCGCGCCTTGCATCAGATCTGGCGCGTCGTCCGGCCTTGCTGGATGCGATGCTGGATGACCGCTTTTCCGTACCATTGGGGCAGGACCCGGCCGACAGTTTCAAGCGGGTGCTCGACGAGGCGCTGGAGCGGGCCGGAGGGTATGAGGACCGTCTCAATTCGGCGCGGCGACGGGTCCGTGAGGAGCGCTTCCGCATCGGTGCCCAGATCCTCAACGGGATGGCCACTGCGCAAACCGCCGGCGCTGCTTTCTCGGCGATGGCCGATGCGACGCTGGCAGCAATGGCCCGTGCGGCGCAGGACGAGACCGAACGCCGTTTCGGCCCCATGCCGGGCGAGGGCGTCATCCTGGGCATGGGCAAGCTGGGTGGCCGCGAACTGGCGGCCGACAGCGATCTGGACATCATGATCATCTATCAGGGTGACGAGACCGCCTCGGGCTGGTTCGGCCGTTTCGCCACCCGCCTGATCAGCGCGCTGTCGGCTCCGACTGAAGAGGGCGAGCTCTATACGGTCGACATGCAATTGCGGCCGTCCGGCAAGGCCGGGCCGGTCGCGGTCTCGCTGTCGCGCTTCGACAGTTATTATCCGCACGAGGCCTGGACCTGGGAGATGATGGCGCTGACCCGAGCCCGCATCATTGCCGGCGACGGGCCGCTGGCCGACGCCGTCACGGCTTCGTTTGAACGGGCACTGTGCCGGCCACGCGATGGCAAGGGTGTGCGGGAAGATGCGCGAGCGATGCGCCAGCGGCTGGCCGAGGCCAAGCCACCCTCATCCATCTGGGACCTGAAGGCCCGCCCCGGCGGTTTGCAGGACATCGAATTCATCGCCCAGACACTCCAGCTCATCCATGCCGACCGGGAGGATGTGGTGCGGGCCTCGACCCGCGAGGCCCTTCAGGCCCTGGGAGAGGCGGGCGTGCTGCCCGCGGGCGAGGTCAAGCTGCTGACCGAGACCCTGCAGCTTCAGCTTGGCGTCCTGCAGATGATCCGTTGCGCCCACGGGTCCGGTTTTGATCCCGCCCAGGCCAGCAGCGGCTTTGCCACGCGACTGGCCGAGCTGGCCGGATGTGCGAAAATCGAGGCGCTGGAAGCGGCTCTGGACCGGCGCATGCGGGCCGTCCGCAAGGTGTTCGAGCGCCGGATCGGAAAAATGTGACATCCGGGCGACGGATTGCGGCGTCAGCCCCGTTCTATTCACAGCGAGGCTATGAACGACAAGGACGACGTCATGAAACCCTTCAAACTGATTGTACTGATGAGCACTTCCTGCCTGATGCTGGCCGGGGCAGCCGCCCAGGCCCAGGGACACGGCGGCCCGCATCGCGGGGACCACGGTGAGCGTGGCGGCAATCCCGCGATGCGCTCCGCCATGATGCTGCGGGCGGCTGACGCCAATGGCGATAATTCGATCACCCGGGCCGAAGTCGATGCCCTGCAGGGCGAAATGTTCGCCTGGATGGACCGCAATGGCGACGGCTATCTCGACGAGGCGGACCAGTCTCCGATCCGCCAGCGCCTGCGGGCCGCTCGCGAGGCCGAAGCCGAAGACGGTGATGATCGCGAGCGTCGCGGACGTCGCGGCATGCGCGGTCGTGGCGGTCGAGGTGGCGAAGGACCGGGCCGGCAGTTCGATGCCGATGAGGATGGCCGGATCTCCCGGGCTGAATTCCTCGACGGCGAAAACCGCCTGTTCGGGATGCTCGACACCGATGAGGATGGCGTGATCACGCCGGACGAGCTGGACGCCGCATCGGAAAGGCGTCAGGAACGCCGTGAGAACCGTCGCCGGTGGTGGCGGAACTAGCAGCAACGCGGATGTTTGACGGACACGGCATGAAGACAGATGAACCGGCCAATGCCGGACCCATCTCCGGCCGTGTCCGCGAACGCCCGCCGGTCGAAGCGTCGGCGATGGCCGACATCCGGGCGGCGGAAGACAGGTTGATGGCGCGCATCGGCGCGGGTGATCGCGATGCGGCACGCGAGCTGATGGCGGCCAACATGTCCCGGATCATCGGTCTCGCCCGGCGTACGCTGGGTGATCCGATGGAAGCCGAGGATATCGCCCAGGAGACCTTCCTGCGCGTCTGGAAAGCGGCTGGCCGTTGGCAGTCTGGTCAGGCGCGGGTGTCCAGCTGGGTATGCCGGATTGCCCTCAATCTCTGCTATGACCGCCTGCGCAAGCGGCGTGAGGTCCTGACCGACACCCTGCCGGAACGGGCCGATGATACGCCCGGGCAGGACGCGCAGATGGAACAGGCGGAAAGCGGCAATCGTATTGCCACGGCGGTGCGGCAATTGCCGGACCGCCAACGCCAGGCGCTCGAACTGGTGCACTTCCAGGAGTTGAGCAATATTGAAGCGGCGGAGATCATGTCGGTAAGTGTGGATGCGCTTGAATCCCTGCTGGCACGCGGTCGGCGCAAGCTCAAAACGGTGTTGTTGGGCGACGCCCCCGATCTGATCGCCAGCTATGCACGGGGCGGTGACGCCCGTTACGGTGACGAATGATGACTGAGGAACGATTTTTCCGGATTCTCGAAGCCTATGGAGCCGACCCGGCCCATTGGCCGGCGGATGAACGCGAGGCGGCGCAAGGCTTTGCGCTGGCGCGTCCCGAACTGGTTGCCGTCGCGACCAGTGACGAGATGGTGCTCGATGAGTTGCTGGATCGAATGATTGAGCCGGTTGCCGACACGGCCCTGCTCGAGCGCCGGGTGCTGGCTCGCCTGCCGCGCCCAGCCATGCCGGACTGGATGGCGCCGTCGGCGGTCGCCGCCGCGCTGGTGCTGGGTGTCTGCCTGGGTTTTGCCAGCGGCGCTGTGACGGTGCCACAGGATGATATGGACACGATCTATGCCGACGCCTTTACCGGCTATGAGCAGGACTGGGTCGACTGGTTGGGAGACGACGCATGAGACCCGCCTTGCCCTGGATCATAGCCCTGGTCGGCTCGGTCCTGATCAATGGTGCCCTGGCCGGCTATGTGGTGCATCGGACCGCCGACGGACCACGCTGGCAGATGCCGTCTCCGGAGGCCCGCGAAGTCGGCCGCCGCGCCGGCCCGGGCTCGCGTCAGGGTTTTGACCTGCGCAGCTTTGTTGATGCCTTGCCCGACGAGGCCCGCGCCGAGGCTCGCGCCCGGCTGCGGAACGCTTTCCTGGACATGCGTGGACCTGGCCGTGACGCCATGGACGTTCGCCGTGAACTCGACGCGCTTTTGGTCGCTGAAGAGTTTGACGCGGAGGCGGTTGCCGATGCGATGGCGCGGATGCACGCCAGCCAGCGGGCGATCGAGATGCAGATTGAGACCATTGTCCTGGACGTGGTCGCCGGGCTGGATGCCGAGACCCGTGCCGCCGCGCTTCAGGCGGGGCGTGAGCGGATCGGACGCCGCGGGCCACCGCGTGATCGTCGTCGCGAGGGGCCGCCGCCACCGCGGCAATAGTGTGAACCTATTCGCCGGCGGCGAACCGGGGCGGCGTCTCGCTATCCACGAATTCATCATCGACATCGAAACCGTCATCCGTCGGCAGGCTGGCTGACAGGCCAAGTGGTGCGTGTGTGTCGATGCCGTCGTCCTCGATCGTGTCGACATCGTCATGGCCGGTATCGCCGGTTACCGATTTGATCGCGTCGCGCGGAATGGGCTGGTCCTGGCTGATCGGCAGGACGACCGACACGGTGGTGCCTTCGCCGAGAACCGAGTCGATCGACAATGTGCCGCCATGAAGTTCGATCAGTGACTTGGACAGGGCCAGGCCCAGGCCGGAGCCCTGGAAGCTCTTGGAGTGCTGGCTCTCGATCTGTTCGAACGGGCGGCCGAGGCGTGGCAGGTCGTCCTTGGCGATGCCGATACCGGTATCGGAGACCTGGAAGGCCACGCCCAGGCCAGACAGGAAACCGCGCACCGTGACCCGGCCGCCTTCGGGCGTGAACTTCACCGCGTTGGACACCAGATTGATCATGACCTGCTTGAAGGCCCGAGGATCGACCTCGATCTCCGGCAGATCCGACACGTCGGCGCGCAATTTCAACTGTTTTTCCTCGGCCCGGCCACGGACAATGCGGATGCTCTGCTCGACCAGCTCGCTGGCATCGGTCGGTTCAGGCTGAAGCTGCATCTTGCCGGCTTCGATCTTCGACATGTCGAGAATGTCGTTGATCAGTTCCAGCAGGTGACGGCCCGAGGACAGGATGTCCTTCATGTAGCCGACATAGCGATCATCACCGAGCGGCCCGAACATTTCCTGCATCATGATTTCGGAGAAACCATTGATGGCGTTCAGTGGTGTGCGCAGCTCATGGCTCATATTGGCGAGGAATTCGGACTTGGAGCGGTTGGCTTCCTCGGCCCGTATCTTCTCTTCTTCGTACTTCTTGGCCAGATCGGCGATACGGGCCTGGGAGCGTTTGACGTCGTCGACGGTCTTGCGAAGTTGGCTCTCATTCTCGGTGAGGGCGGCCTCGTGATGCTTCAGATCGGTGATATCGGCGCCGACCGAGACCAGGCCGCCATCGGCGGTCGGACGGTCGGAATAGTGCAGCCAGCGGCCGTTCGACAGCTCGATCTCATAGGCGGCCTTGCCCTCGCTTCCGCCGTGAACGGTCTTGATGGCGCGGGCGGCGGCCTGCTCGACGGCGTCATAGCTCATGCCCGGCTTGAGCATGCCGTCGGTGAAGTCGAACAGGTCACGGAACTTGCGGTTCCACAGCACCAGGCGCTGGCGGCTGTCCCACAACACGAAGCTCTCGGACATGGATTCCAGCGCCGCGCGCAGCCGGTTTTCGGCCGCGGCCACCCGGGCCTGGGCGCCCTTGCGTTCGGTGACATCAATGGCGACGCCGATGATCCGGGTATGATTGGCTTCACCGCCGGGCAGGATGCGTCCGCGCATCTGCAGCCAGACCGGGGACCGCGCGGCCAGCACTTCATGATCGACCTCGGCGCCGGCGGGAGCCCCGCGCATGGCTGCGCGCAGGCGTTCCCGGTCAGGCTTGGAGAAGAGCTGCAGGAATTGCTGACCGGTACATTCCGTCGCTGCGTCGAGGCCGAGAATACGGGCCAGGCTGTCGGTGACGAAAACCGTGTCGGCCTCGGGATTCCAGTCCCAGACACCGCAGCGCGCGCCCTCGATGGCGACGCGGAAGCGTTGCTCATTGTCTTCAAGCTGCTGCCGGGTCGAGCGCAGGCGGCCCATCTGCATGAAGACCAGGGCGCACAGGCCCAGTGCCACAAAAATCGGGGCGATGAACATCAGCCCGTAAAATGAAATGGTGCGGTACCATGCGTCTTGGTTGATGCGCATTGCGCCGAGGGCGTAAACACGCAATTCGGTGCCCGTGATCGGGGCGACGGCGAAGGTCACGCGTTCCTCACCGAAGCGGGCGTCGGAGGTGGCACCGCCGCCGCCGGCGGCCAGTGAGTCGATAAAGCCGGGCTGCAGGCCGAAACGCTCGGCCAGCTGGGTGCCGGGGCGGGCGCTGGGCATGCGCGGGCGGATTGCCAGCATGCCGCCTTGCGCATCGGCCAAGGCGACCACACGGTCATCTCCCCAGTCAGGCAAGGCTGATTCCGTACTCAGTCGTGCCACGAATGCCCCCACTGTTCCGTCGCTCAGCGGCGTGGGAACAGCGAGAATGAGATGAGCGACGCCGCCCGTGACCTGGGCGGTCAGACCGGACGGCGCGTCGAGCGCGGCACCGGTGATGTCGCGCAGCCCGTCTGCCGGTGTGCCAACGGCGATGACCTGGCCGCCGGGCAGAAGCAGGGCGACATCGGTCACCAGTTCGGACTCGTTGATGGCGGCAAGCCGGGCTCGGGTCAGCCCCTCGACCGATTGCGGCGACGCATCGCGCAAATCTGCTGCGGCGAAGGCGAGAGCGTAGCGGGCTTCGGCGATGCGCGCGGTCACACGCTCGGCCAGATACCCCGCCGCATTGGCCTGGGACCGTTCGGCCTCGGTGATCAGAATCTCGCGCTCCTGCTGGATCTTGACCAGAAGGATGCCGCCATAGGCGAGGGTGAATAGAACCATCGCCAGGATGATCCAGGACACGCCGCTGCCACGTTTCTTGGCAGGCTTGTCGGTGGGCGGGTTGCGGTCACGACCTTTCGATCCCCGGGACGGGGATTGCGGCGTCCTGTCCTTGGCCGCCGGGGCCTTGGACGGACGATGATCGAACCGCATCTGATTCATGGTCTCAAACTAAGGTGCGTTGTGGGCCGGTGTCGACCTGTCAACGCGGGCTATCGATAGGCTCGCCCCGGTCAACCGGCGCTGGCGTCGGAGCCGTCGCCGCCGGCTTCGGTGTCGGCACCGACTTTCTGGCTCGCCTTGCGTCGTTCCGGCCCCTTGTAGGCGGCCCCGTCGGCACCGGCGCGGCGGCGGTCGGGACCGAAATAGGACTTGTTGCGGATAAAGGGGCGGGGTTCGTTGATCACCGAGGCAATCTTGGAAAACATTTCCTTTGCCGTCACCGGCTTGCAGCAAAACTCCGTCACGCCGGCATCGCGTGCCGACATCACCTTGGATTTTTCCGAATAGGCGGACAGCATGATGATCGGGACCAGCGGATTGGGGCTGTCATCGGCGGTCCGCACCAAGCGGACAAAGTCCAGCCCGTCCAGGATTTCCATCTGATAGTCGGTGATGATGATGTCGACCGCATCCGAACGGACCATGTCGAAGGCGTCGGCCGGGTCTTTCGACTCGAATATCTGCTTGATGCCAAAGCCGTGCAAAATGGTGCGCAGGATCGTCAGCATGTAGCCGTTATCATCAACGATCAAAACTCGCACACGGCTGAAGTCAACGGCCATGGTCTGCCTACCTTGTTGGGTTACGCCGCCCGGGACGCCTGCTTCTTGCGGTCTTTCAACGAGTTTAGCGGCGCAGGCTTACCGAAATAGTAACCCTGTCCGAAGGTCGCTCCCATAGCCTTGAGGGCTTTGGCCTGAGCCTCGGTTTCGATCATCTCGGCCACCGTCTTCGCGCCAAGGCTGCGGCAGACATTGATCATGCCCTTCAGCAAGGTCGCGTCGCGCTTGGACGTCTCGAAACGCTTGATGTAGGAGCCGTCAATCTTGACGACATCGGCGGGGAAGTCGCGCAGGTAATGGAAGCCCGCAGCGCCGGCGCCGAAATCGTCGAGGCAGACCTCGTGGCCGCGCTCCCGGATTTTCTGGATGATCGCGTTGGCGGCCTTGATATTGGTGATGGTCGCGGTCTCGGTCAGCTCGAAGCTGAGCCGTTTGCGGTCGATCTTGAGGTCGGCGAGCAAGGCCAGGAAGCGCTTGCCCCAGGCCATGTTGGTCAGTGATTTCCCAGACAGGTTCACGGCCAGGGCCGGGCGATCGAAATCATCACGCAGGAAGGCAGCAGCGATTTCGGTCATCGCATAGTCGATTTCGTAGATGAGCCCCGTGCTTTCTGCGAAGCCGACACTGTCCTGGACCGGTTTGCCGTCGGGTAACCGAAGCAGAAGCTCGTAGTGGTGGGTCTCGCCGGTTTCCAGATTGACCACCGGTTGCGCATGCGGCTCGATGACCCGGCCGGCGATGGTGGTCCGCAGCTCGGTCAGTCGACGCTCATTCTCATGCATCATGGTTTCGGCCACCTTCTGAAGGCTGGCCACATCCAGGACGCGATCGCTCTGCGCCGCTTCATTCATCGCGTAGACGAAGGCCTGCACGGCCACGCCAGGCTCGAGGTTCGGCGCGTCGCAAACCGAATCGATACTGACCTCGACGCTATCCAGCCCCGAGTCAGTGAGCGAGGCCTCGACTTCAGCGCGCAGCTTGTTGAGGTCGACTGTTCGGTCGTGGATCAAGGCAGTGCGTTCCTCGTCGACCTGACGCGCGACGCCTTCATCGCCGACGGCCAGCGCGCAGGACGCCGCGATTGACTGGTAGATTGCCGCCGCGCGCGCTTCGCCGACGAGACGGTCCAGCGCGTCGCCCGCATCGACGCGCAACACTGACATCGCCATATCCACGCCGGCCGAGCGTGCTTTTTCGATCGCCTGTTCGGCGCTGCGCTCAAAGGCCTGGGGGTCCAGTTCGTCCGGGGCGTCGAAGGCTTCGTAGGACAGGCTCCAGCGGATCCGGTCATCATCGCCCAGCATCCAGCCACTCAGGCGGCACTGGCGGCCGCTAATGGCGATGCGGACCGGGCCCAGCCGACGGCCGGGTTTGAGGCGATGCATGATGGCCTGGAAAATCGGCCGGGAGGTGCGGTCGAACCGTTTCGCAAGGTCTTCACCGGAGCCTGACAGTTGCGGTTCACCAAGCGTGGCGATGGCGCCGGCGGCGTAGGTCACGCAGCCCTTGCTGTCTGTCTCGACGAGTATATCCGCCGAAGCGAAAGCGAAGGACAAAAAGCGGTTTCGTTGCTCGACCAGGGACATGAGCATTCCAATCGTGTGCACAGGACGAGGAGTTTCGCCCGGCAATCGTTAGAACGCCCTTAAAATTCGCGAAGTGTCAGGCCGCGCGTGACTGCGGGGTGTTCCCGGTCTTGGCGGGTTTGGTGTTGATGTCCCTGAGTACGCGTTCGGCGCTGCGCGACAGTTCGGCCAGTGCCGGAGGCAAATCACCGTCTTCGCCGGCCATGGCCGCCAATTGCTCGGCGATCTCGAGCAGGCGCGGGCTGTTGGCCAGCAGGCGCCCCTGGGCCTCGATCCGGTGCGGGTCGCGATCATACTCGGCCGCCGGCACACGCCAGCCACCCCAGTCCATCGCTTCGGTGACAACGACCGGGAATGTACCGGGGAAGGGATGCCCGGCGCACTCCTCGATCGTCTGCCACTTGTTCTTGGCGCGCAGCACGCGCCAGTGTCCGGCCTCGACATTATCGGCCTGTTCTGCGGCCAGCTCATCGGCGGTGAAGTCGCGTCCCAGCCCGCAATCATAGGCAATGCGGATCGGCTCCTCGACATCCTTCACCCAATGGGGCTTGACCTGCTCGACCAGGGCCCAGGTCCCGACCGGGCCGACAAAGACCCGCTGGTGCTTGTGAAAGACTGCCTTCGCCATATGAGAACTCCCTCGCCGCCCTTACACAAACACAGTCCCGTTTAAACCGGGTGAACGGAACCGGTTGGATTTGAGCATTTGCGATCAAGCCGCGTTGCCCGGCAGGCCTGCACAGGCTATGTGGCGCCTCATGACGTCACATCCTGCCTTTTCCCGCCGCCTGTCGGTGGCGCCGATGATGGACTGGACGGACCGGCATTGCCGGGCCTTTCACCGTGTCCTGACGCGACGGGCGCTTCTCTATACCGAGATGGCGGTCGACAAGGCGATCATCCATGGCGACACGGCGAGACTGATCGGGTTCGACGCGGCCGAGCACCCCGTCGCCATCCAGCTGGGCGGTTCCGATCCGGGTGAGCTGGCCCAGGCCTCGAAAACGGCCGAAGGGTTTGGCTATTGCGAGATCAATCTCAATGTCGGCTGTCCGTCCGACCGGGTCCAGTCGGGCCGTTTCGGTGCCTGTCTGATGCAGGAGCCCGACCTGGTCGCCGATTGTGTTGCGGCCATGCAGGACGCGGTGTCGGTGCCGGTCACGGTGAAGTGCCGGATCGGTGTTGATGACCAGGAACCGGAGCAGGCGCTGTTCACCCTGGTCGACACGGTCGCGGCGCGCGGCGTGACCAGCTTCGCCGTGCATGCCCGCAAGGCCTGGCTGAAAGGGTTGAGCCCGAAGGAAAACCGCTCGGTGCCGCCGCTTGACTATGCGCTTGTGCACCGGCTCAAGGCTGAACGGCCAGAGCTGGAGATCATCCTCAATGGCGGCCTGCAAGATCTCGATCATGCGATCAGTGAGAGTACCGGCCTCGACGGCGCCATGATTGGTCGTGCCGCCTATCACACGCCGTGGATCCTGGCCCGGGTCGACAGCGCGGTGTTTGGCGAGACCGACCCGGTCGCCACGCGCTCTCAGGCACTGGCCGCCTTCCGGCCCTATATCGCGGCCTGTCTCGACGAGGGCGGCCGCCTGCACGACATCACCCGCCACATGATGGGCTTGTATGCGGGCGAACCGGGGGCTCGCCAATGGCGTCGCATCCTGTCGGAAAAGGCCACCCGCGCCGGTGCCGGGCTGGATGTATTGGACGAAGCACAAGCGGCGGTGTCGCCGCGGGACGAGGCGGCCTGAATGACCGATATCTGGATCCTGGTTGTGGCGATGGCGGCGACGGGCGCCTTCGCCGGACTGATCGCCGGCCTGTTCGGCATTGGCGGCGGCATCGTGATGGTGCCGGCCATGTATTTCGCCTTCCAGTTTCTTGGCTATGACGACCCGCGCATCATGCAGGTCGCGGTCGGCACATCGCTGGCGGTGATCATCGCCACCTCGGCCCGCTCCGTCGCCGCCCACGCCAAGCGCGACGCGGTCGATTTCGCGGTGCTGCGCGGTTGGGCGCCATGGATCGTCATCGGCACGCTGGTCGGCTCGCGCATCGCCCATCTCCTGCCCGGCAATTTCCTGACCGGCTTGTTTGGCGTGACCGCCATGATCCTGTCGGCGCAATTTTTCTTCGGCCGGCCTGACTGGCGGTTGGCCGATGACCTGCCCGGCGGTCCGCTGCGCTGGGGGCTGGGCGGTCTGATCGGTATCCTGTCGGCCCTGATGGGAATTGGTGGCGGTGTGTTCGGCGTCACCTTGATGACCCTGTGCGGCAAGCCGATCCACAAGGCGGTCGCCACCGCTGCCGGTTTCGGCGTCGCCATCGGCCTGCCCGGTGCGATCGGCTTTGTGCTCAATGGCTGGGACCAGGATGCGGTGCCGTACTCGCTGGGCTATGTGAACCTGCCCGGCTTTGCGCTTCTGGCCGGCAGTGCCTTTTTCGTCGCTCCGCTCGGGGCGAAGCTGGCGCATTCCCTGCCCGAAAAGACGCTGAAGCGCTGCTTCGCCGTCGGCCTGGTGATTGTCGGCGTGATGCTGGTCCGCGAAGCCTGGCTGGCGGCCAGCTAGTTCGAGCGCAGGATCAGCTGGTCACGGCGGATCTCGACCGACTCGAAGCGCTCCAGAACGGTCATGCCCAGCAGCGACTGCTCGCCGCCGCTCATCACATGCGCCGGCACGGAGTCGAAGCTGCGACCGGGCAGGGTGAGGGAGCGTATCTCCACCGGTGCGGCCATCGACCGACCGGCCGCAGTGGAGGTCGGGATTGTGTAGTCCAGCCGGTCCGTGCGGATGCCGATGCGGCGGGCATCGGCCAGGCTGAGCGCGACCCCGGTGGCGCCGGTATCGATCATGAAGGTCACCTCGGCACCATTGATTTCGCTGGTGATGTAGAAATGCCCGTCGAACTGTCGCTCCAGCACGATTGCGCCATCGGACAGCTGTACGCCCAGTCCGCTGCTGGCCGAACGGCCCGGCACTGCGGGGGTGGCGCCCCAGACCTGCTCATACTGCCAGTCGGCATAGTCCCGGTTGAGGATGTTGACGGCGACCGCGGCAATGCCGATCGACAGCCAGGCGATCAGGTTGCGGTGGCGCCGCCCGTCCGGTGACAGGGCCGACCCGGCGAGTGCCAGGCCAAGCAGGATCAGGACGAAGCCGATAAAGACCGTCTTCACCAGAGGCGCGATTTCGGCCCAGAGCGGCCAGCTGACCAGGCGCAGTCCCAGCAGGGCCATGGCCAGGGCGAGGGCGGGGATGGCGAGGCGCGTGATGATGCGGCCCAGCATGGTTTCTTGCATGACTATCGCTTCCCCTGACGCGCAGCCCGCGCCGCCTGATACGCTTTTTCCCGCTCCGGCAGGGCTGCCATCACCGCCTCGCGCTCTTCATCGCTGAAGCGTGTCCAGCGCCCCAGTTCCTCCATCGTGCGAAAACAGCCGACGCATAATCGGGCTTGCGGATCAACGAAGCAGACCTGCACGCAGGGTGTCCGGACCGGTGGTTTGACGGGCGACGCATTCATGCGCCGCAGCATTTCGCGGGCCGCGCGTTGTGGCAAGAGGTTGCAGCGGCCCGGTCCGGCGGAATAAGGTCCCGCTTTGACCGGCGGGGACTTCCATGGACGATCTTTTGCTGCAGGGCCGCAGTTTTGCGGGCCTGTTTCTTCTGGCAGGCATTGCCTGGCTGCTCGGGCCGCGCAAAAAACTGCCGATCGTCCTGCTTGTCGGCGCCATCGCGCTGCAGCTCGTCATCGCCACTCTGCTCTACACCGTCGCGCCGTTCCGCGCCTTCCTGCAATCGTTGACCGGCGTCGTCGCCGTGCTGCAGGAGGTGACCAATGAGGGGGCGCAATTCGTCTTCGGTTATCTCGCCGGCGGTGCCATCCCCTTCGAGATCGACCCGGAGGCCGGTGGCGGCACCTTCCTGTTTGCTTTCCAGGCGCTGCCGATGGTCATCGTATTGTCGGCCCTGTCCGCCCTGTTATGGCGCTGGCGGGTGCTGGAAGTGCTGGTCCGCGGCTTTGCCTTTGCCTTCCAGCGCCTGCTCAACCTGTCCGGCTCGGCCAGCCTGGGTGCCGCAGCCAATATCTTTCTCGGCATGACCGAAAGTCCGGTCCTGATCCGGCCACGCCTGCCCGATATGAGCCGCTCCGACCTCTTCCTGATCATGACGGTCGGTTTTTCCACCGTGGCCGGCTCGGTGATGGCGCTCTACGTGTCCCAGCTTTCCGGCATCATTGACGGTGCCGCCGGCCATATCTTCACCGCCTCGCTGATCTCGGTGCCCGCCGCCGTCCTCCTGTCGCGCCTGATGATGCCGGGTGACGCGCCGACGCCGGAGGCCGAGGCCAAGGAAAAAGTGCCGACCCAGATCTATCACTCCTCCATGGACGCGCTGACCACCGGCGTGTCGGACGGGATGCGGCTTTATTTCAACATCATCTTCATGCTGCTGGTCTTCACCGCTCTGGTCGCCCTGCTCAACGTCATGCTGGGCCTGGCCCCCGACATGTTCGGCGCCCCGCTCTCGGTCGACCGCATCCTGGGCTGGCTGTTCGCCCCGATCGTCTGGCTGGCCGGCGTGCCCTGGTCGGAAGCGACCCAGGCCGGCTCCCTGATGGGCCTGAAGACGGCGCTCAACGAAGTCTATGCCTATGACCGCCTGGCCCAGATCGGCAACGAGCTGTCGCCGCGCACCAGCCTGATCATGACTTACGCGCTTTGCGGCTTCGCCAACTTTTCCAGCGTCGGCATCCTGACCGGCGGCCTGGTCGCGATTGCACCTTCGAGGCGCGAGGACATCCTCCAGCTGGCCCCGAAAGCACTGATCTCCGGCACGCTGGCGACGCTGATGACAGGCGCCGCGATTGGCGTGCTGCCGCAGGGATTGTTCGGGTAGTCGGATACCGATTTGTCATCCCTGTCGAATGTCCGGCGAAGGCCGGACGCAGGACAGGGACCTATGTGCCTGCGATCAGCTAGGTCCCTGACTTTCGCCCGGCCTTCGCCGGGCGTCCATCAGGGATGACAATCGAAGCCCATACCGAACTCAGACTCATTTCTCCCGGCCGCAGCCCCGCAAAAGCGGGGCGGAGAGCCGGGACCAACCGGACCGTCCGGCAAGCGATGAGTCTCCCGTCGGTCCCGGATGGCGCTGTGCGCCTCCGGGAAAAATGATGAAGAGGGTGAGGGTAAAATCCCGGTGCCCGCAGGAGTTTCCCCCTCATCCGCGCTACGCGCACCTTCTCCCAGGGGAGAAGGAAAGGGGGTGCGCAGCGGGGATAAACTCCGAATCCAGGCACAAAACTTTGTCATCCCGGACATATGCCCGGCCTCGAGCCGGGCGGAGATCCGGGACCTATTATCGCGAAAGCTGGCCGCACCGGGCTTATAGGTCCCGGGTCTTCGCCCTGATCAAGTCAGGGCTCCGCCCGGGATGACACGCGCGGGGTCTTCAGCGACGTCACTCTCAAACCCACCACATTTTTCCCGGCCGCAGCCCCGCGATAGCGGGGCAAAGAGCCGGGACCGACGAGACTTTCCGGCAAGCGATGAGTCTCTCGTTGGTCCCGGATGGCGCTGCGCACCTCCGGGAAAAATGGGTGGGGTAGTCCCGGTGCGAGATTTAATCCCCCCGCGCCGGCCACAGCCGGCTTCTCAGCCACCCAATCGTCGAATTCCCCGCCAGGGACTGCCGGTAGGCCGTGTCCATGAAGCGGTCCAACCCTTCCGCATCGGCGAACAGGTCGGAGCGGGTTTTCATCGGGGCGTCGGGGTCGATGCGTTTGATGACACGTGCCGGATTGCCGGCAACAATGGTCCAGGGCTCGACGTCCTTGGTGACGACCGAGCGGGCGCCGACGACGGAATGATCGCCAATGGTCACGCCCTTGCCGACAAAGGCGCCATCGCCGATCCAGACATTCCTGCCCAGCTTGACCGGTCTGAATTCCGGCTGCGGGTCGACGCGGTCATGGATGGAATGCCAGTCGCAATCGGTGATGGTGACCTTGTTGGCGATCAGGCAGGCATCGCCGATCTCGATCTCGCCGGCGGCGAGGATGCGGGTGCCGGGGGCGAGGAAGACATGATCGCCGAGACTGATCCGTCCCGCCTGGGTCTGCGGGGCCCAGACGGTGAGGCGCACCTGGTCGGCCTTGTTGGCGATCACGTGGAGATAGTCGCCGACGGTGACATTCGGCCCGAACACCTCGACGGCCCAGGGCTGGACGATTTTCGGTTCCTTGCCGATCTCCGCGAAATGCGGCCAGACGAAATGACGCGCCCAGGCGTTCTCGAACCGCTCCCAGAGCTGGTGCATCCAATAGGGGCGATGATCGCGGCGCATGGCAGGTCCGTTGGCTGGCGGGGGCGGGCTGGCATTGCGGCTTGCCGCGCGCGCCCGCGAAGGCAAGTGTTTCGCCGACATGAGACAATAAGGGACCGGCCGTGTCTCGCCTGCGATGCAGGTCGGGGGAAAGGGCCGGAATATGGATATGGCCTACACGGTTGAACTGGATGCGGCGGCCGTGGCCGCCTATCTCGACCAGGTCTTCCCGCAATGGAATCAG
This sequence comes from Maricaulis maris MCS10, assembly GCF_000014745.1. Lineage (NCBI taxonomy): Bacteria > Pseudomonadati > Pseudomonadota > Alphaproteobacteria > Maricaulales > Maricaulaceae > Maricaulis > Maricaulis maris. Next base: position 1,057,954 of record NC_008347.1, read on the forward strand.
GGCGGGATCCGGTTTGGCATTGATGTCATCGAGCCGGGGCGGGCGCGGGTTTCTGCCGAGGCGCGGGCCGAGCATTTGCGGCCGGGCGGGACGGTGTCCGGACCGACCCTGTTCACCCTGGCCGATTTTGCTGCCTATGCGGTCATTCTCGGTCATGTCGGCCGGCAGGCGCTGGCGGTGACCACCAATCTCAATATCAACTTCCTGCGCAAGGCGCCGCCCGGCCCGGTGGTGGGCGAATGCCGCCTGCTCAAACTGGGTTCGCGACTGGCGGTCACCGAATGTGATATCAAGGTCGACGGCACAGACGACTTGATCGCCCATGCCAGTGCGACCTATTCCCTGCCGCCCAAGACCAGCTGAGGCCGACCCCGCATGACCGAAACGCCTGAAACCGAATTGACCGGTCCCGATCCGATCGAGGACATCATCCTGGCGCTGGTCGCTGCAGCGCCGGAAAACCGATCGATCTCGCCCGCCGATGTGGCCAAGGCGGTCGATCCGGAGCGTTTCAATCGCAAGTTCGGCCATGTCCGCCAGGCCGCCATTCGTCTGGCCAAGGCCGGCAAGGTGACCATTCTGCGCAAGGGCAAGCCGGTCGAGGATCCCGAGGCCTTCAAGGGTGTCTGGCGGATTGGCCGCGCCTGATCTCGATACCCTGCTGGCGGATATCCGCGCCTGCCGTGTCTGTGCCGGAGAGATGCCGCATGAACCGCGCCCGGTGATCCAGGCCCATCGCGATGCCCGCATCCTTTTGGTCGGGCAGGCGCCGGGCACACGGGTACACGCGTCGGGCAAACCTTTCACCGACCCGTCCGGTGATCGCCTTCGCGACTGGCTGCAAATCGACGAGGCGAGCTTTTATGACCCGACCAAGCTGGCCATCGTGCCGATGGGGTTCTGCTTTCCCGGACTGGATGCCAAGGGAGGTGACCTGCCGCCGCGCCGCGAATGCGCGCCACTTTGGCAGGCGCGGGTCCGCGAAAACCTGCCGAATGTCCGGCTGACCTTGCTGGTCGGCCAGTATGCCACTCGTTTCTGGCTGGGTTCGCGGGCGCACAAAACGCTGACGGAAACCGTGCGCCAGGCGGAGCGCTATGCGCCGGATTTCCTGCCACTACCCCACCCGTCCTGGCGGAATAGTGCCTGGTTGCGCAAAAACCCGTGGTTTGGGGAAATAATTCTCCCAATGCTGCGATGCCGCATGAAAGATTTGTTATCCTGACCCTATCCTTGGGTGTTTCTGACCGCTTGTGTGTTGGCGTCTGAAGCGGTATTCCGGCGCCCGAAATCGCGGCCCCGGAAACGGCAGCCGCAACAGCTGAACAAAAGGGTTTGTGGCTCATGAGCGTTCTCGAGCATCCGTCTTTCGACAATCACGAGAAAATTCTTTTCGCGACCGACGAAGTCACCGGGCTGAAAGCCATCATCGGTGTCCATTCGACGGTCAGCGGCCCGGCCTGCGGCGGCTGCCGCATGTGGTCCTATCCCAATTCCGAAGCCGCCCTCCAGGACGCGCTGCGCCTGTCCCAGGGCATGAGCTACAAGAACATCATGGCCGACCTGCCGATCGGTGGCGGCAAATCCGTCATCATGAAGCCGGAAGGCCCGTTTGACCGCAAGGCGCTGTTTGAAGCCTTCGGCCGCGCCGTCGACAGCCTCAACGGCCACTACATCACGGCCGAGGATGTCGGTGTCAGCCCGGACGACATGATGGCCGTACGCGCCTCTACCGAACACGTGGTCGGCCTGCCGGAAGGCAAGGCGGCTTCGGGTGACCCGTCACCGGTGACCGCCGAAGGCGTGTTCCGCGGCCTCAAGGTCTGTGTCGAGCGTGGCCTGGGCAAGTCCGATCTCGCCGGCGTGAAAGTCGCCATCCAGGGCGCTTCCGGCCATGTCGGCACCTATCTGGCCGGCCATCTCGCCAGGGCCGGCGCGGAACTCTTCATCACCGATATCAACCAGGATGGCCTCGAGCGTCTGAAGGCCGAGCACGGCGCCACCATCGTCGGTCTCGACGATATCTACAGCCTCGATGTCGATGTCTTTGCCCCGTGCGCGCTGGGCTCGGTGATCAATCCGGACACGATTGACCGCATCAAGGCCAAGATCATTGCCGGTGCCGCCAACAACCAGCTGGCCACCCGCGAAATGGGCGCCGAAGTCCTCAAGCGCGGCATCATCTACGCACCGGATTATGTCCTCAATGCCGGCGGCATCATCAATGTGATGGGCGAGATTGCCGGTGACTTCAATCCGGAATGGGTCAAGGGCAAGCTGGTCGGTCTCGAGCAGACGCTGGCTGAAATCCTCGACCAGTCGGACCGCGAGGGCCGCCCCTCCAACCTCATCGCCGACGAGATCGCCCGTCAGCGCATCGAGGAAAAGCGCGCCGCCAAGCTGGCGAAAGTCGCTTAGGCCACACTGTATGACGCTTGCACTGAAACGCCCCTGCCGGATGGTGGGGGCGTTTTGCTGTGTGGCCGCATACAGCCCCTTTGTCATCCCTGATGAATGCCCGGCGAAGGCCGGGCGCAAGTCAGGGACCTATGTGGTTGCAGGCAGTTAGGTCCCCGCCATCCGTCCGGCCTTCGCCGGACATACTGCGGGGATGACAAAGGCGGGACGGGATAGGAGAGTGTCCGCTTGGCGATGCGCCCATGCATCGTCCCTCAGAGCGCTACCACCCGCCCGCATCCGGAGACCTGGACTTGGAATACGTCACCTCCCCCCTGTCCGAAACACTCGACACCGCACCGCTATGGGGGCGTCTGCTGGTCTTTGCGGCCATTGCCGTGCTGGCCAATATCCTCGTATTCGGTATCCGTCTGGTGGCGGATCTCATCATCGCGACGCGGACCGAGCGCAAATACTCCAAGCTTCGCTCGGTGACCTCAATGGCGGCCAGCGCGATCATGTTCTCGGTCTGGTTCCTGACGCTGGGTTTCATACTCGCTGAGCTGGGCGTGTCGCTGACCGCCTACCTGGCCAGTGCCTCGGTGATCGGCCTGGCCATCGGTTTCGGTTCCCAGGGCGTGGTGCAGGATCTGGTCAACGGGGTCACCTTCATCTTCTCCGACCTGCTCGATGTCGGTGACCTGGTCGAGATTTCCGGCCAGACGGGGATCGTCCAGTCGATCACGATGCGTTTTGTGGAGCTTGAGAATGCGGTAGGCGCCAGCGTTTTCATTCCCAACCGTACCATTACCAATGTGATCAATTATCCGCGCGGCTATATCCGTTGCATTGTCGATGTGACCCTGACCGGTGATGCCGAGGCGAAGGACAAGGCCGAAGCGCGGGCGACTGAGCTGATGCACGGGTTTCACGAGCAATTCCCCGGCATATTCCTGTCGCGCCCGTCGAATGTCGGCCGGGTGGCGCTGACGTCCGGACGCGAATTCGTACGCATCAAATTCCGCATCTGGCCGGGCCGCGCCCAGCCGATCGAAACCATTTATCGCGACGAGGTCGTCGCCGCCTTCGTCAAGGTCGATCCGGACTACAAGCCGTGGATGGTGGCGGTCAGTTTCGAGGTCGAGGACCGCCCGGAAGCCGTGCGCCCGTCGCTGAATTTGAGCTGGCCGGGCGGGAAGTAGCGGTCGTTCTCCCGCCTGAAAGTGTGCGCCTACGCGCTACGCCGCCACAACCCGCACATAGACGGGGTCCAGCTCCACACTCACTCGATCGCCCTCGCGGATCGGTGACGGTGCCGGCGTTTGGGCCGACCATTCGCCGCCTGCGCCAGCAAAGCGGTGCGTCAGGTGTGGGCCGGCGGAGCGACGGCGGGTGATGGTGCAGGGACCATCAGGATCGAGGCTCAGCGTGAAGGCGCGCGGGCGGACCAGGACAGAGACGGGTTGGCCGTCCTCGAATCCGTTGGCATCAACAGGCCCGAACGGGGTCTCCGCCTGACCGTTCGTGACCTGTGCCTCGATAATCTCGACATCGCCCAGCAGCTTCGCAGCCGTGGCGCTGACCGGTGTCATCCAGACATCGTCCGGCGGGCCGGTCTGGATGATGCGGCCGCCATCCATCAGGGCCAGCTCGTCGGCGACGGCCATCGCCTCTTCCGCGTCATGGGTGACGATCAGGGCGGTGGTGCCGGCGGCACGCAGCGTGTCGACCGTGCGTTCCCGCAGCTCGCCGCGCAGGCGTCGGTCGAGGCCGGAGAAAGGTTCGTCCAGCAGCACCACAGCCGGCTGCGGCGCCAGGGCGCGGGCGAGAGCGACCCGCTGCTGCTCGCCGCCGGACAGCTCGTGCGGATAGGCCTTGGCCTTGTGGCCGAGTTCGGCGACCTCCAGCTGGGTCATGGCGCGGGCGGTCTTGTCGGGGCCGGTGAGCCCGAAGGCGACATTGGCCAGGGCGGTCATGTGCGGGAAGAGGGCGTAGTCCTGGAACACCATGCCGACCCGGCGCGTCTCCGGCGCGACATGGGTGGTGTGGTCATTCCAGACGGTCGCGCCCAGGCAGATCGAGCCGGCCTCCAGCCGCTCAAGTCCGGCAATGGCGCGCAGGAGGGTGGATTTGCCGCTGCCTGAGGGGCCGAGGAGAGCCGTGATGCGTCCGGCATGCAGATTGAGGTCGGCACCAGCCAGGGCAGCGTGGTCGGCCCGGTAGCGGCGTTCCGCGCCGCGAATGCTCAACACTGTGCGTGTGTCCGCCATGCGGCGTTCCCCCGGGGCGTTCTGGCTAGCGATCCTGTCTGGATAGGTAGCGGGCCACGAAGATCATGGGAAGCAGGGCGACCAGCGGAATGAGGAGGGAGGGCAGGGCCGCCTCGCCCAGACGCTCATCGCTGGCGAAATTATGGGCGATGATGGCCAGCGTGTCGTAGTTGAACGGGCGCAGGATCATCGTCGCCGGCAATTCCTTGAGCACTTCGACAAAGACCAGCAGGCCGGCTGAGGTCACCCCGGCAGCAATCAGCGGCCAGTGGATATGCCAGACGCGGCGCTGACGCGTGGCGCCGAGGATTCTTGCCGCGCCATCGAGCGAGGGCGTGACGCGGGCCAGGGCCGTCTCGGCCGGGCTGATCGCGGCGGCGGCAAAGCGCGACAGATAGGCAAAGACCAGCGCCGCGCCGGTACCGGTCAACAGGATCGGGAAGACCTCGCCGGTCAGGCTGCGCCAGGCCGGGTCGATCAGGGCCTGCGTGCCCGAAAGGATGGCGATCACACCAACCGCGGCGACAGCGCCCGGCACGGCATAGCCCAGGCCTGCGGCACGGGCGGCCAGGGTGGCGATGGCGGTACGGCTGCGCAGGGCATAGGCCGTGGCAAGGCCCAGGGCAGCTGCGATGAGGGCGGTGATCCCGGCCAGGGTCAGGCTGTGCAGGCTGGCGGCGGCCAGCCCGGTTGCGGTCTCGGTGTGGGCGGCAAGCCAGACCAGTCGGCCCAGCGGTATGACCATGCCAAGCGCCAGCGGCGCCAGACAGGCGAGAAGCGCGGCGATGGCGGCGCCACCGCGCAGTGTGAGGCGCGGTGCCGGCTTGTGCCGTCCGGCGGCGTTGACGCTGCGGGCGCGACTGCGTTGGGCCCGTTCGAGGCCGAACACGACGATGGCGATGAAGACCAGAACCAGCGACAGGCGGGCCGCGTCGACCAGGGAGCCGGCGCCGCTCCAGGCGCGGATCAGCCCGATCGACAGGGTCGGGGCGCCCAGATGCGAGACGGTGCCATAGTCGGCCAGGCTTTCCATCGCCACCAGCGCCAGGCCAGCGGCCACCGCCGGGCGGGCCATGGGAAGGGAGGTGCGCCAGAAGGCGGTCAGGGGGCCGGCGCCCAGCGTGCGGGCGGCATTGTAGGCGTCGGCGGATTGGCCGGCGAAGGTGTCGCGGGCCAGCAGGTAGACATAGGGGTAGAGAACGAGCGCGAACATCATCCCGGCGCCGACACCGCCGCGAATGGTCGGGAACAAGCCGCCGGTAAGCGCGTCGAGCGGGCCACCGGCCTGGCTGAGGTCGAGCCAGGCATAGGCGGCGACATAGGCCGGCACCGCCAGCGGCAGGATGAGGATCCAGCTGAGTGCCTTGCGGCCGGGAAACTCTGTTCGGGCGATCAGCCAGCCCAGTACTGTGCCGATCAGGCCGGCCCCGCCACCGGCGACCAGGGCGACCAGGGCCGAGGTCGTCAGGTAGACGGGCAGGCGGGTCTGGGCGAGGTGCTGGAGATAGTCACCACTGTCGCGGGTCAGCGCGATCCACGCCACGGCGAGGACCGGCGCGGCGCAGACCAGCGCCGCCAGGACTGCCAGGCCGGATGTCCGGCCCGGCAGGCGGGATGGTGATCCCGCCTTGTCCACTACTGCCAGCCGACCCGGTCGAAAATGCGCTGGGCGGTTTCGTTGTGGTCACCCAGTTCGGAGACGTTCAGGCTGTCCTCGGTGAAGGGCAGCATGGCGGCCAGCGTCGGATTGTCCCAGCTGACATCACCGCGGACCGGAATCTCATTGGTCATTTCGGCAAAGGCGCGCTGGGCGTAGTCGCCAAGGAAAAACGCAATCAGTTCACGCGCCTCTTCGGGGTGCGGGGCGTTCACGGCGATGCCGGCGCCGGACACGTTGACATGGGCACCGGTGGTCTCCTGGCTCGGGAAGAAGAGCGTGACCGCGGCGGCGGCGGCCTGGGCGGCCGGATCCTCGGAATTGACCATCATCGCATAGTAATAATGGTTGAGGATGGCGACGTCGCACTCACCGGCGGCAATGCCGTTGATCTGGGTGCGGTCACCGCCCTGCGGTTCGCGGGCCATGTTGTCGACAATGCCCTGGGCCCAGGCCTGGGCCCCGTCCTCACCCAGATGGGCGACCATCGCGGCGAGCAGGGACTGGTTGTAGGCATTGCCGCTCTCGCGGACACAGATGCGGCCTTCCCAGCGCGGATCGGCGAGGTCTTCATAGGTCGCGATCTCGCCCGGCTGAACGCGGTCGTTCGAGTAGGCGATCACGCGGGAACGCTTGGCAAAGCTGACCCAATAGCCTTCCGGATCGATCAGGTTGGCCCCGATACCGGAGGCCAGGTCGGAATAGTCGGCGGATGCGAACAGGCCGGCCTGCTCGGCCCGGTGCAGGCGGGCGGCGTCGACGGTGATGATGACATCGGCCGGGCTGCGCTCGCCATCGGCGCGGACACGCTCGATCAGCTGGTCGCCATTGGCCGAGACCAGATTGACCTCGATACCAGTCGATTCGGTGAAGGCGGCGTAGATGGCCGCGTCGCTGGAATAGTGGCGGGCACTATAGACGTTCACGACACGCGCTTCGGCGGCGGCTTCGGAATCGCCGGACGCGCTATCGGTGGCCGGCTGGGAACAGGCTGCCAGGGCAAGCCCGGCGGCAGCGGCAAGGAGTTTCACGGAATTCATGTCGCACCCAATATTATTGACGTGCTCCACTCCTCTCACTTCTGAGAATGTTTCGCAAGAAATCCGTGCAGAAATTGACTGCGCGGAAGCGACGCAGGGTAGATGTCGCGGCGAGAATCGCTCGCCCAAGCGGTGCACCAGTCAGGTCGGCTGGCGCGAAATACTGTTTTCAGGGATCAATGCGGAGTGGAAATGGTGGGCGATACTGGGATTGAACCAGTGACCCCCTCGGTGTGAACGAGGTGCTCTCCCGCTGAGCTAATCGCCCGGTGTTTCCGGAAAGCGAGCGTATAAGCAGGCACTTCTACCCGGTCAACCACATGTGGAAGTTGAAGCGCAGATGTGTCGCGCTCAAGGTGCGACAACTTGCCACACCGTCATGCTCTCGTCATATGACCAGTCTGCCTATATCAGCCTCCACCAAGCTGGAACGCGGCCGTCGTGGCCCGTCCCGTCAATCACCAGATTGGACGCAATTCCCGGCCGGGGGAAGCTTCGGCCGAGTAGGAGGTTTTGTTCATGAGTAATGATCTGTGCACGCCCGAAGGTGCGCGTCGTCTTAAAGCGCGAATTGAAGCCTATTGGGCCGAGCGCGGCTATGATGTTTCCGTGGATCTCGTGGAAGCTGGCTTCATGCCCGCCATGCGCTCTGCCCGCACGGATGTGCGCTCCAACCTCGTCAATGGCATGCCGACCCGCGCAGCCAATGACGCAGGCCGCGAGCGTCGCTCGGCCTGATCAGGTCGAGCCTCGCCAGATTTCGGCGAGCGCCAGCGGTACATCGCTGAATGCATGAATGACCCGGTCGGCTCCCAAGGAGCCGGCCGGTCTTTCGCTGTAGCCATAGCTCATGATGACACTGGGCAGGGTGGCCGCCGCAGCTGACGCGACATCAGGCTCACTGTCACCGACCAGGGCGGCGCGAGCATAGCCGTCCCCCAGGGCGTCGAGCAGGTGATCCGCGGCAGGCTTTTTTGCCGTCGTCCGCTCGGGACCGATGATGCGGTCGAAATAGCCCGACAGTCCCAATTCCCCGATCAACATGTCCGACAGGACAGATGGCTTGTTGGTGCAAACCGACAGGCGGCAGCCCTGTGCCCGAAGCCAGGCGAGCGTGGTCTCGACACCTTCGAATGGTGTTGAGTGGGCGGCGACGTCAGACTGGTAGATCTCGATGAAGTCGGCGACCGCCGCTTCGGGATCTTCAAGCCTTACCGACTGGGCCGCGTGGGCACGTTCGAGCAGCGCCAGAGCGCCGCGTCCGACCATTGCCCGCACCGCTGCCAGAGCCACCGGTTCAAGCCCGCGCGGCTCGATCACCGCATTCAGGGCCCGCAGCAGGTCGGGCGCGGTATCGACCAGCGTGCCGTCGAGGTCAAAGGCGATCGCGGCGTCGGCAAACAGGGCGGCGTCACGGGAGTCGAGCATGAAATCAGACCTTTGTACGGGCAGTGCAGGAGAAGCTAGGTTACGCGCACCACAGCGATAGGCTATAGCGCCTGACAGGTCGAAGTCGCCGATTCCACCAGCCAAGGAAGCCGCAATGTCCCGATCCCGCTCCGCTATCATCCTCGCTGCCGGCCAAGGAACGCGGATGAAGTCGAAAACGGTCAAGGTCCTGCACAAGGTTGCAGGCCGACCCATGCTGGATTGGGCGGTCGCCCTGGCCGGTGATTGCGGTGCGTCCGACATTGTCACGGTCTGGGGGGCCCATTCGCCTGCCGTCCGCGATGCGGCCGAGGCGCTGGGAACACGCACCGCGCTGCAAGACCCGCCCAAGGGGACCGGCCACGCCGTGCTCGCCGCCCGCGCGGCGCTGGCTGACCTGTCCGGCGATGCGATTGTCCTCTATGCCGACACACCGCTGATCACTGCCGCAACCGTTGCCCGGGTCTTCGAGGCGCTGGAAGGCGGTGCATCGGTCGCCGTGCTGGGTTTTGAACCGGATGATCCTGCCGCCTATGGCCGCCTGATCACCAATGAGGCCGGAGACCTGGACCGGATTGTCGAGTTCAAGGATGCCAGTGAGGCCGAACGCGCGGTCGGCCTGGTCAATTCCGGTGTGCTGGCCGCACCGGCAGAGCTTCTGTTCGACCTGCTCGGCGAAGTCGGCAATGACAATGCCAATGGTGAGTATTATCTGACCGATGTCGTTGGCCTGGCCCGGGCCCGCGATCTGCGCGCCGCCGTGGTGGTGGCCGATGCCGATGAGGTGTTGGGCGTCAATTCCCGCGCCGACCTGGCCGAGGCCGAGGCGGCCTTCCAGTCGCGCATGCGCCAGTCGATGATGGCGGACGGTGTGACCCTGATTGCCCCGGAGACGGTCTTCTTCGCCCATGACACGCAGATCGCCCGTGACGTGGTGATCGAGCCCAATGTGGTGTTTGGCCCCGGTGTGGTGATCGAGGAGGACGTGGTCGTCCACGCCCATTCGCATATTGCGGGCGCGCATCTCAAACGCGGCGCCCATGCCGGACCGTTCGCGCGCTTGCGCCCTGGCGCGGAGCTGGGAGAAGGCTCGAAGGTCGGCAATTTCGTCGAGATCAAGAAATCGCAGCTCGCAGAGGGCGCAAAAGTCTCGCACCTTACCTATATCGGCGATGCGTCGGTTGGCGCGAACGCCAATATCGGGGCCGGGACCATCACCTGCAATTACGACGGATACGACAAGCACCGCACCGTGATCGGCGACAATGCCTTCATCGGATCGAATACGTGCCTGGTCGCTCCGGTTACGGTCGGCGATGGCGCTTTCACGGCGACCGGCACGATTGTTACCCAGGATGTGCCCGCTGATGCGCTTGCGCTCGCTCGCACCCCGCAAACCCACAAGCCGGGCTGGGCGGCCCGTTTCAATGCCGCAAAGCAAGCCCGCAAGGCCAGGAAGGACAGCCAGACATGAGTGTGACGGAACGCCTCAAGGACCCCAGCCTTTATCGGACTGACAGCTTTATCGATGGCCAATGGGTCGGCGGTGAAGGTGGTGTCGATGTGCTCAACCCGGCCAATAATGAAGTCATCGCCACCATTGGTGATGTCGGTGAGGCGGGGGCCCGCCAGGCCGTTGCCGCCGCGACACGCGCCTTCGAGACCTGGAAGAAGGTCTCGCCCTTCCAGCGCGCTGCATTGCTGATGAAATGGCACCAGCTGATCCTGGAGAACACGCAGGATCTCGCCAGCCTGATCACGCTCGAAATGGGCAAGGTGAACAAGGAAGCGCAAGGCGAGGTCGCCTATGGCGCCTCTTTCGTCGAGTGGTCGGCCGAGGAAGCCAAGCGCGTGCATGGCGAGACCCTGTCGACGCCTTTCCCGGGCTCGCGTGGCTGGACGATCCGTCAGCCGATCGGTGTGGTCGGCTGTATCACCCCGTGGAATTTCCCGGTCGCGATGATCACCCGCAAGTGCGCGCCGGCCCTGGCGGCTGGCTGCACCATGGTGATCAAGCCGGCACCGGAAACCCCGCTCTCGGCCCTGGCCCTGGCGGAGCTGGCCAAACGCGCCGGTATTCCCGATGGCGTGTTCAATGTGGTGTGTGGTGATGCGCCGTCCATCGGCGGCGTGCTGACCAGTTCCAGCGATGTCCGCATGGTCGGTTTCACCGGCTCGACGGCGGTCGGCAAGCTTTTGATGAGCCAGGCCGCCTCGACGGTGAAACGTGTGGCCCTTGAACTGGGCGGCAATGCGCCCTTCATCGTCATGGATGATGCCGATATCGAGAAGGCGGCCGACGGTGTCATCGCCTCGAAATTCCGGGTCTCCGGCCAGACCTGTGTCTCGGCCAACCGGATCATCGCCCAGCCGGCCATTGCCGACCAGCTGGTCGCGGCGCTCGAAGCACGCGTCTCCAAGCTCAAGGCCGGTGACGGTTTTGACGCTGAGACCACGGTCGGTCCGCTGATCCACATGAAAGCGGTCGCCCGTGTCGACCAGCTGGTGAGCCAAGCCCGCGATGCCGGCGCCCGCATTGTCACCGGCGGCAAGCCCCTGATAGAGGAGCTGGGCGGCTCCTTCTATGCCCCGACCCTGATCGATGGCGGTGATCCGGCGATGGATGTTTCGTGTTCGGAAATTTTCGGACCGGTGGCGTCCATCTACCGTGCGGAAACAGAGGCCGACATCATCAAGATGGCCAATGACACGCCGTTCGGCCTCGCCGCTTATATCTACACGCAGGATGTCGGCCGGGTGCACCGTCTGACCGAGGGCATTGAATACGGCATGATCGGCGTCAACGCGCCCATGGTCGGCGCGGCCTCGACCCCGTTCGGCGGCGTCAAGGAAAGCGGCATTGGCCGCGAGGGCGGCAAGTGGGGCGTCGAGGAGTTTACGGAACTCAAATACGTGTTGCTCGGTGGCGTCGACCAATGACGGCCCTGCGCCAGAAGACGCTCGCGGCGGCCGCTGCGCTCGACTATATCGAAAGCGGCATGACGCTGGGGCTCGGCTCCGGCTCGACGGCAGAGATTTTTCTCCGCCTGCTGGGCGAGAAGATCAAGGACGGTCTGGACGTGCGCGGTGTGCCGACCTCCCAGCGCACCGCCCAGATTGCCGCCGAGAATGGCGTGCCGCTGATCGATGTCGACCATGTCAACAATATCGCCATCACCATTGATGGCGCCGACGAGGTCGACGGCCGGTTCCAGCTGATCAAGGGCGGCGGCGCCTGCCTGTTGCGCGAGAAGATCATCGCCCATGCGTCCGATCTGATGATCGTCATGGTCGATGAGAGCAAGCTGGTTGCGACCCTGGGCAAGTTCCCGCTTCCCGTTGAGGTCGACCGCTTCGGCTTTTCACTGACTGCCAGCCAGGTCTATGAGGCTTTGCGCAGGGCGGGGATCAAATCGCCGGACGTCCAGTTGCGCCGCAAGGGCGACGGGCTGGAGCCATTGGTCACCGATGGCGGAAATTACATTCTTGATTGCGCCTGCGAGGCGATCCCGGATGCCGGTGCTGTTGACAGGGCGCTGAAGGCCATCCCCGGTGTGGTCGAGCACGGCCTGTTCATCAATCTCGCTCGTGTTGTCATCGTCGGCGAGGACGGTGAAGCGCGGGTGATGGAGCTTTAGGCTCTGCTGCACGCAATGAGGCATTTTGAATGACCCAGTACGACTACGACCTCTTCGTTATCGGCGCCGGTTCCGGCGGCGTTCGCGCGGCCCGCATGGCCAAACAGCATGGCGCGGCGCGTGTCGCTGTGGCCGAGGAGTATCGGGTCGGCGGGACCTGTGTGATCCGCGGCTGCGTTCCCAAGAAGCTCCTGGTTTATGCGAGCGAGTTCGCCAAGACATTCAAGCTGGCCGAGAGCTATGGCTGGAGTGTCGGCGAGACCTCGTTCAGCTGGGAAAGGCTGATCGCTGCCAAGGATGCCGAGATCGATCGCCTGTCGGGCATCTACAGCCGCAATCTCAACAATTCCGGTGTCGAGGTGATCGAGGAGCGGGCCGAGTTCGAGGACGCGCACACGATCCGTCTGGTGAAATCGGGCCGGACAGTTACCGCCGACAAGATCCTGATCGCGGTCGGCGGGACTCCTTACGTGCCGGAGCTCGAGGGCGCCGAGCTGGGCATTTCCTCCAATGAGGCCTTTCACCTGGAAAGCCTGCCCCGGCATGTCGTGATCGCCGGGGGCGGCTATATCGCCTGCGAGTTCGCGCAGATCTTCGCCGGCATGGGCGCTGAGGTCTGCCAGGTCTATCGCGGTGACACCGTGCTGCGCGGTTTTGACGATGATGTGCGCAGCCATGTGCATGAAGAACTGGTGCGCTCGGGCGTCCGGGTGATCACCCACACGGTCTTCGAGAAGATCGAAGCCCTGCCGGACGGGCGCAAGCGCGTGCACCTGGATAATGGCAACCATATCGACACTGATGTCGTCATGTACGCGATCGGACGCAGCCCGCACGTTGACGGCTTGGGTCTCGACAAGGCCGGTGTGGCGCTCGACCCCAACGGTGCCATCAAGGTCAATGCCTATTCCAAGACCACCGCGGACAATATCTACGCCGTTGGCGACGTCACCAACCGGGTCAATCTGACCCCGGTGGCCATTCGTGAAGGGGCGGCCTTTGCGGCAACCGTGTTTGGTGACACCCCGACTGCCTATGATCACGAAGACATTGCGTCAGCGGTGTTCACGCAGCCTCCTGTTGGCTCTGTCGGCCTGTCAGAGGTAGATGCGCGCAAAAAAATTGCACAGGTTGATGTTTACAAGACCTCGTTCCGGCCTATGAAATCATCGCTCACGTCGGATGCATCCCGGATGTTGATGAAACTCGTCGTCGACGGGGAGACACAAAGGGTGCTGGGCGTGCATATTGTCGGGCCGGATGCGCCTGAGATGATCCAGCTGGCCGGGATCGCCGTTAAGGCGGGCCTGACCAAGGATCAATATGACGCGGCATGCGCCGTGCATCCGACCAGTGCGGAAGAGCTGGTGACCATGAAGGAAAAGTGGACACCGCCGGAGTTGAAAGCAGCAGAGTAACATGACCTGGTCCCCCCAATCCTGGCGCTCCAAACCCGTCAGTCAGATGCCGAACTACAAGGATGCCGCCAAGCTGGATGCCGCGATTGCCGAGCTTTCGGCGCGTCCGGCTCTGGTCTTTGCCGGCGAGGCACGACGCCTGCGGCGCCAGCTGGCCGATGTGACGGCGGGCAAGGCCTTCCTGTTGCAGGGCGGTGATTGTGCCGAGAGCTTCAAGGAGTTCTCGACCGAGGGGGTGCGCGACACCTTCCGTGTGCTGCTGCAGATGGCGGTGGTGATGACCTTTGCCGCCTCCAAGCCGATCGTGAAGGTCGGCCGGATCGCGGGCCAGTTCGCCAAGCCCCGCTCGGCGGACATGGAGACCATTGATGGCGTGTCATTGCCCAGCTATCGCGGTGACAGCGTCAATGGACCCGAATTCACGCCGGAAGCGCGTGAGCCCGATCCGCAGCGCTTGATCCGCGCTTATGACCAGTCAGCCTCGACACTGAACCTGCTGCGCGCCTTTGCGTCAGGCGGTTATGCCGACCTGCACAATGTCCACCAGTGGACCCAGGACTTCGTCAGCGACAGCCCGGCGGCGGAACGCTATGCCGAGACCGCGGCGCGCATCTCCGAAGCCCTGGCCTTCATGAAGGCCTGCGGCATCGGTCGCGACAGTGCGCCGTCGCTGGAAGCGGTCGACTTCTTCACCAGTCACGAAGCGCTGCATCTGCCCTTCGAGGAAGCGTTGACCCGCCGCGACCCCAATACCGGCCAGTGGTATGCCACCTCGGCGCACATGATCTGGACCGGCGAGCGGACCCGTCAGCTCGACGGGGCCCATGTCGAGTATGCGCGGGGCATCGCCAATCCCGTCGGCGTCAAATGCGGCCCGACCATGCAGCCGGACGACCTGCTGCCGCTGATCGACGCGCTGAACCCGGACAATGAGGCCGGGCGCCTCGTCCTGATCGTGCGCATGGGCGCCGATAATGTGGTCAAGAACTTGCCCAAGCTCGCCGCCGCCGTGACCAAGGCCGGCCGCAAGGTGGTCTGGTCGTCCGACCCGATGCACGGCAACACCCACAAAACCTCAAATGGCTACAAGACCCGCGACTTTGACCGCATCCTGTCCGAACTCGAGGGCTTCATGGATGTACTCTATGCCGAGGGGGCCTATCCCGGCGGTGTGCATTTCGAGATGACCGGTCGCGATGTGACCGAGTGCGTCGGCGGCGCCAAGACGGTCACCGAGGCTGATCTGGCGGCGCGCTATCACACCCATTGCGATCCGCGCCTGAATGCCGACCAGGCGCTCGACATGGCCTTCCGCATTGCCGAGAGCCTGAAGCGGGTCCGCAACAACAACTCGGCTGCCAACGCGGCCTGAATTCGGCGTCACATACCAGACAAAGAAAAACGCCGTCCGGAGATCTCCGGACGGCGTTTCACTTGATCGGTACCTGAAAGGCTGGATCAGATGTCTTTCAGAGCCGCTGCCGGGCGGAAAGCCGCCTGGGTGCGAGCCTTGGACATCATCGTTTCGCCGGTGCGCGGGTTGCGCACTTCACGGGCTTCACGGTGCTTGGCATAGAAGGTGCCGAAGCCAGCGATCTGGACACTGTCATTGCCCTTCACCGAGCCGACGATGGCTTCGATGGCGGAATCAACAGCTTCGCCCGCTTGTGCACGGGACAGGCCGGTTTTTTCGGCGACGGCTTTGGCAAGATCAGACTTGTTCATAGGGTTCCCCCCAGTTGTTCGCGGTCCGGCAAGTACGGTCATCGTATCCGTCCGGTAGTCGCGTGTTCGTTGACGGTCCATCAAGGCCAAGAACCGCCCGTGATTGCAAGCTGCAACAGGCGAATCCGGGCCAAATCGCTGCAATTTCCCCGGTAAAACGCGGTTTTTCACAGTTCGGCCCCCAAATTGCGTACATTGAACAGCATGTATCAGGGTGAACCGCATCATAACGCCGCTTCGACGAATCGCCCGATTCGCATGCTCCCGTTCGCACTTGCAGCAGGTTTGCTGGTCTATTTGCTTGCGGTATTCGCAGGTGCGGGAGAGACGCTGGCCCCACTTGCCGCGGCGATCGCTGCCGGCTGGACCCTCGGGCGCCTGACCCGGCGTTAACCCTGAGTTGATTGCGTTTTGCATCAAGATGCGAAAGGTTGCGTCCAACGGGCAGGGAGCAGCGACCGGGTGCGCAACCGAATTCTCATAGTCGATGATGATGCCGTTAATCGTGAAATTTTCCGCTGGTCGCTGAGTGGCCAATGCGAGATTGACGAGTTGACGAGCGGTGTCGGTGCAGCGACGCGGATCGTCGATGTCGATTATGATCTGGTGGTGCTTGATGTCATGATGCCGATTGTCGGTGGCATCGAGGTCGTCGAGGATATCAGCCGTACACGCGCCGACTTGCTGCCGCGGATTCTGGTTGTCACCGCTGCGATGAGCCAGGGATTGCTGGAGCAATTATCGCCGTTTCCGCTCGCCGGCGTGATCGAACGCCCGTACGATCCGGAGCAAATCAGCAAGATTTGCGAACCCTTTCTCAATCAGCACTAGCAGGGCGGGCGTTGGCCCAGAAGCCATGAAACAGTCTGGAACGACAGAGCGACGCCTGCGTCGCTATAATGCGGAACTCGATCGGCTGATGCAGGTCGGGCGGCAGACCGGCGATGACGTGACCGCCTTCATGCGCGTTGCCGTCCAGTCGCTGACCGCCATGTTGCAGGTCGAGCGGGCCAGTATCTGGTTGCTCCGGAATGATGACACCGCCCTGCACTGCGAATGCCTGCACGAGGCGCCGGATGACCGCTTGTCGAGCGAGGGCATCCTGAATGCACTCGATTTTCCTTCTTATTTCGATGCCTTCAAGACCGCGCGCGTGATCGCGGCGGATGATGCGCGAGCAGACCCGCGAACCTGCGAGTTCGCGGTCGGTTATCTGGATGTGCTCGACATCCACTCGATGCTCGATGCCCAGATCCGTGACCTCAGCGGACTGCGCGGCGTGGTTTGCTGTGAGAAGACCGGCGAACAACGCCCCTGGCACGAGGAAGATGTCGCTTTTGCCGGCGCTGTCGCGGAGTATATCGGTCTGGCGATGGAGTTGTCCGAGCGGCAGCGCAATGCCGACCGCTTGCGCGAGTCCAATGAACAATTGCGTGAGGCTGTCCTGCAGGCGGAACAGGCCAGGACTGCCGCAGAGGCCGCGAACCGCTCGAAGACCGAGTTCCTGGCCAATACATCGCATGAATTGCGGACACCGCTGAATGGCATTCTAGGCGGGGTCACAATTCTCCGTCTTGGTGTCGGGCCGGCAGAAACCACAGAATGGCTGGACACGATTGACCGGTCCGGCCGCTCCTTGTTGCACACCATCAATGCCATTCTGGATGCCGCGGCCCTCCAGGATGGAACCCTCGCAGTGGACGTGAGCCGGTTCGATATCGGGCAGGCCGCCGCCGAAGCGATCAGCGTGGGTGGTCCGGCGAATTTTCGTGACGATATTGTTGTGCAGGCGCTTGATCGCGGCCTGATGGAGGTCACAGCTGATTACCGTAAGACCGTGCAGGTTCTGGCCAGTCTCGTCGAGAACGCGTTCAAGTTTGCCGGGCATGCGCCACGGGTCAGGGTCGAGCCCGGCACGGCCGGCACGGTCCGAATTTGCGTCGAGGATGACGGCCCGGGCGTGCCGCCCGGCAGCGAGACGACGGTGTTCGAGCGTTTCAGCCAGGTTGATGGCAGCTCGACACGGTCCCATGGCGGCACCGGGCTCGGCCTCGCCGTCTCACGCGAGCTGGCCGAGCTGATGGGCGGTGAATTGGGGTATCGGGCGGCGGATAGCGGCGGCGCCTGCTTCTGGCTGCAGCTGCCCGACGCGGCCAGTCAGGACGGGTCGGTCAACTGACAGGCGGTACCTGGGCCAGCGCCCAGAAAATGCTGATTACAAGGGTCAGCATCCGGGCCAGCATCGACAGTGCCGTGACGACAGCGGTCAGCAGGACAGTCTTGCCGATCAATCCCGCAATACCCGACGAAAAGCCGGCATGGACGACCTGCGCGGCAATCAGCACGAATATTCCGGTATTGATGGGAAAGGCCCATTTCAGGATGTCGGGCCAAATGCTGGAGGCGATCAGGACCAGCGTGCTGGAGACGGCGCCTGCCGTGACCGGAATGAAATAGCATTGGGTGGACCGCAGGAAGTTGATGCCCTTGCGCATGGATTTCAGCGCGATCACGCCGGGCAGGACCAGCAAGGCTTCAATCGGGACATAGAGCAGGGCGGCCATGGTGGAAATTGCTGCGCGGACCGCGTCCATGTCGCGACGCCCTTCGCGAACAGCGTCTCCGAACGCCGCGCCGTCTCCGGAAATCCGCCAGATGATTTCACCCCATCCGCCCCAGACCATTGACAACAGGAACATCCAGGTCAGCACGCCGAACCAGACGCGCATGGGCGGTGTGTAGCGCTTCCTGTCGCCGTCGAGGAAAGCCAGGGCGACGGTGCCGGGGCGCAGGAAGATGTCCCGCAAGGTGCGTAGGCTTCGGTAATTGAAGCTCAGTACCTCGTCGAGCACGTCCTCGAGGACGCGGGTCTTGCCGACCTTGTCGTCAACGCCCCCGTCTCCCTGGCCCTGGCTCGTCATCAGATCTTGACCAGCATCTTTCCTGTATTCTGGCCGGTGAACAGGCCGGAGAAGGCAGCCGGGGCATTCTCGATACCGTCCATCACCGTTTCGGCGGGCTTGATCTTGCCCGCGGCCATCCAGTTGCCGAGATCGCTCACGAAATCGGTGAACATGTCGGCATGGTCGGAGACGATGAAACCGCGAATGGTCAGGGACTTGCCGATCATCATGGTCAGATTGTCAGGCAGGGTGGCGGCGCTGGTGTCGTTATAACGCTGGATCATGCCACAGGCGGCGATGCGGCCCTTGCGGCGCAACGTGTTGAGGGCTGCTGTAAAATGCGTGCCGCCGACATTCTCGAAATAGCCGTCAACGCCGTCCGGCGCGACCGCTGTAATGGCGGCGGTCAGATCGTCGGTCGCCTTGTAGTCGACCACATGGTCGGCGCCGAGAGACTTCACGAAGGCGCACTTCTCCGCACCACCGGCCGTGGCGATCACGGTTGCGCCCATCGCCTTGGCGAACTGGATGCCCGATGAGCCGACAGCACCGGCACCGGCCGACATCCACAGGGTCTCGCCGGGCTGCAGGTCGATCATGCGCTTGAGGCCCACATAGGCGGTCAGGCCCGGCATGCCGGCAATGCCGAGGAAGGCCTGCGGTGGCAGGATCGAGGTGTCGATCTTGGTCAGTCCGGCACCCGGCGCCGTATAGGCTTCGCGCCAGCCATGCATCGAGCTGACATGGTCACCCGGCTTCAGCCCGTCGAAATTGCTTTCGATCACTTCGCCGACTGCACCGCCATCCATCACCTGGCCGATCCCGAATGGCGCGATATAGGTGTGCACGCCACTCATGCGCCCGCGCATGTAGGGGTCAACAGAGATGTAGAGATTGCGGACCAGGACTTCCCCGGCGCCGGGCGCGGGAACGTCCGTTTCCACGACGTCATAGTATTTCGGATCCGGTGCGCCCTTCAAATAGGCGTTCAAATGGATTTCACGCGATTTCATCAACCAACTCCCGTTTTGATTTTTATGGTGAGGATATTTCGGCAAGCGCCTCTGGCGACATCAGGGCCAGGAGGTCCAGGCCAAATGAGTTTCCAAGCACCCAGTCGATCGTGATGTAGGTTCCGATCATCGTGATCAGCATGGTGATGGGTAAAAGGGCGACAAGTCCGGCGAGGCGCAAAATCAGGGCTGTTACCGATTTGCCGTAAAGTCGGGCCAGCAGGATGCCGGCATATACGTAGAACACAGTCAGCGCGATCCCCATGCCGATCGCCATGCCGGCCCCGCCCATCGTATGCAGGGGGATCAGGGCGATCATCACAATGAAGCTGACATTGGTGACGGTAAGATAGATTTGCACATGCCCCCAGATCGGAAACGAGGGCCGGAAAAGCTTGAGCGCGATCAGGTAGGGCAGGGAGGACAGGACGGTGAGTGGCCACAAGGTGAGCGACTGGACGGCCCTCAACTCGGACTCGACCCTTTCCAGGGTGAGCGGCGTGTCAAAGTCCATGCGCGTCGTTGCCAGCCAGGCCGCGACATCAATGTCGGGGTCCGTGGCTGTCATCGACTCGATCGTCGCGGTCACCGGAGTGCCAAACAGGGCCGCCGCGACAAACTGGAAGGAGAAGAGCGCGATGAAGACGCGGATCGGTGACAGATAGCGCGTATAGTCGCGCTCGATCCCGGCGGTGGCGACGGTCACCGGCTTGAGGAAATAGTCGCGCATGGTGCGGAAAATGCGCGCATCAACATCGAAGACCGCAATGGAAAGGGAATCCAGCGGGGTATCGCCTTCGCGTTTGCCAGAGCCTTCCTGATTGCCGGGGCCTTCCTGATTGCCTTGAGTTTCCGTCACGCACATTCCCCCTGTCTCGGCGGCATCCTAAGCCGGGCCGGTTGCGGTGCAAGCCGCGATTGTGGGGCCAGGCTTGCGGCGATCGCAGCGCCTGCCCTGCAATCGCCCGAAACAAGTGGTGATGCATGGCATGCTTGATCGTGACAGCCGCAGCGCTATTCACGGCGCCATCAAACGAGGTTTTTGTTCATGACATCCAATTCTCGCATCCTGCGGACCGGCGTCGTCGGCGCCGGCGTGTTCGGCGGCTTCCATGCCTCGAAATATGCAGCCAATGACCGGGTTGAGCTTGTCGGTGTCTATGAACCGGATCTGGAGCGGGCCCGCGCGCTGGCCGAAAAGCATGGTGCCAAGGGGTTCGACAATTTCGCGGATTTCCTGTCCGGCGTGGATGCGATCACGGTTGCCAGTCCGGCGGTGCATCACTTCGAAGCGGCGGCCACGGCGCTCGCCCTGGGCAAGCATGTCCTGGTCGAAAAGCCGATCGCATCCTCGGTCGAAGAGGCCCGCGAGCTGATAGCGCTGGCCTCCAGGCATGGCTGTGTGCTCCAGGTCGGTCACCAGGAACGTTTCGTGTTCAACGCCATGGGCCTGTTCGCCGTCGGCGCCACGCCGAAGAAGATCACAGCCAGCCGCATGGGGCCGCCGTCCGAGCGCTGCCTTGATGTCTCGGTGACGCTCGACCTGATGATCCACGATCTGGACCTGGTGATTGCCCTGTCGGGAAGTGCGGTCAAATCGGTCACGGGCGAGGTCGACAAGGGCCGTTTCGGTCACCCGGATGTCGCCCGGGCGAAGTTGGTGTTCGACAATGGCTGCGAGGCCGACCTGACCGCCAGCCGGGTCCATCACGAGCGCGATCGCAAGATGCGCGTCGAATATGAAACCGGTGTGCTGGACATCGATTTCGTCGCCAAGACGTTTGAAAACTCCACCCCCTACGATCTCAATCCCGACTTCGCCGATGACCCGGCCGCCCGGGATTCCCTCGGGGCCAATGTCTCTGCCTTCATTGCCTCGGTCCTCGATGGCGCCCCGGTCGCCGTGCCGGGAATTGCCGGCCTGCGGGCGCTGGACGCGGCCCGGGCGATCGACGGGGCACGGACCTATGGCTCCTGACCCACTTGCAGGGACCAGCGGCGCGGTCTAAATCGCGGCCATGACAGATCGCATCATCCTCGTCACCGCCCAGCTCAACCCGGTCGTCGGGGATGTGGCGGGCAATCTGGCCAAGGCCCGCGCCGCGCACGCTGAAGCGAAGACGCGCGGCGGCGACATGGTCGTCTTTCCGGAAATGTTCCTGCTGGGCTATCCGCCGGAAGACCTGGTGCTGAAACCGTCCGCGGTCGAAGCCTGCCGGTCGGCGCTGGACGCGCTGGCGGCGATCACCCGCGACGGGCCGGCGATCCTGATCGGTCTGCCCTGGAAGCAGAACTCCTGCCTCTACAATGCGGTCGCCCTGCTCGACGAGGGCCGTCTGGTCGCCCTGCGCTTCAAGCGCGAGCTGCCCAATTATGCGGTCTTCGACGAGAAGCGCGTATTCGAGGCCGGTCCGTTGCCGGATATCGTCAAATGGCGCGGCATCAAGTTGGGTCTGCCGATCTGCGAGGATTTGTGGCTGGGCGATGTTCCGCGGGCGCTGATCGACAAGGGCGCCGAGATGATCATCACGCTCAACGGCTCGCCCTGGCGCCGCACGATCGAGCGTGAGCGCAAACAGGCTTTCTCCGGCTGGTTTGACAGTTGGGCCTCACCCAAGGCGATGATTTTCGTCAATCAGGTTGGCGGTCAGGACGAGCTGGTTTTCGATGGCGCCTCCTTCTCCCGCGACAGCGAAGGTCGCGAGGTCCAGCGCCTGCCGGCCTTCGAAGAAGCCATCGATGCCGTCGAATGGGTCCGCACCGACAAGGGCTGGTTCGGCGCCGGCGGTCAGATCGTGTCGGTCAAATCCGGTCTGGAAGCCGACTGGAAGGCGATGACCCGCGCGCTGGGCGATTATATCGGCAAGAATGGCTTTCCCGGCGTCGTGCTGGGCATGTCCGGCGGGATCGACAGTGCCATCTCGGCCGCCATCGCCGTTGACGCGCTGGGGGCCGACAAGGTCTGGGCGGTGATGATGCCGTCGAAATATACCAGCCAGGAGAGTTTCGAGGACGCCAAGGCCTGCGCCGAGGCGCTGGGCATTCGCTATGACATCATCGATGTCGAGCCGACCATCGCCTCCTTCAACGCCATCCTGTCGACGCCCTTCAAGGGCACCAAGCCGGACACGACCGAGGAAAATCTCCAGTCGCGCGCCCGCGGCGTGGTGCTGATGGCGCTGTCCAACAAGTTCGGCCCGATGGTGCTGTCCACGGGCAACAAGTCGGAGATGGCGGTCGGCTATGCCACCCTCTATGGCGACATGAATGGCGGCTATAACGCCCTCAAGGACATCTACAAGACGGAAGTCTTCGAGCTGGCCTGGTGGCGCAATTCGGCCAATCACCAGGTCGGTCTCGGCCCGGTCGGCCAGGTCATCCCCGAACGCATCATCACCAAGCCGCCTTCGGCCGAGCTGGCCGAGGACCAGAAGGATGAGGACAGCCTGCCGCCCTATGACGTGCTCGACGCCATCCTCTACGGACTGATCGAGGAAGAACGCTCGGTCCGCGAACTGGTCGCTGACGGCCATGACGAGGCCGAGGTCAAACGGATCGAAAACCTGCTTTACCGCGCCGAATACAAACGCCGCCAGGCCCCGCCCGGCGTCAAGATCGGCCCCAAGAATTTCGGCCGCGATCGGCGTTATCCGATCACCAACCGCTTCCGTAACTAGGCTTCGGCCCAGTCGCCCGGGTTTGCTTGTCATCCCCGCCGGATGTCCCGCGAAGGCGGGATGCAGGGCGGGGATCTATATGTCTGCCATCAGCTAGGTCCCTGACTTTCGCCCGGCCTTCGCCGGGCGTCCATCAGGGATGACGAGGCTTGTAGGTTGTTGGTTTTGACAGCGCCTGTGCCCAGCCCCAACCCCTGCGTCACCCCGCCACATTCGTTCAGTCAGTTATTTCTGTCAAAACAGAAATCAACGAATGGAGATGGACATGAAGGCATATGACAGGCTCCCGCGAACGTTGGCCCGTAACGCGGCCCGGATGGCGCGGCGGGATGGTGCACTTGATCGCATATCGGGCCGCGACACGCGAGACGCGGGTGTCTTCAATGCCATGACGGGGCCGGTGACGCGTCCCCGGACATGCAGCCCGGTGGTGGCCTGGCTCACCGGTTGCGCGGCCACGGCGCTGACGGGGTATTGGGCGATCGGTGTCGCCGATCTCGCCGGCGGACAGAGCGAACCTCTGGGCTTTCTTGCCGTGCTGGCCGGCGCTCTGCCTGGGGCCTTGGCCTATGCCGCCTTGGTGGCCTTCCTGACCGCCATTCCCATGCCGCTCCTTGTCCTTGCCGAACGCGCCGCACATTGGCGGCGTGGCGCATCGGATTTCCTCACCGCGGCCTTGATGGGGGCGGTACTGGCCCAGCTCTTCGGCTGGCCGGTTCTGGACGGTCCGCGCGGCATCGCAATGACATTGTTCGCGGCCTTCAGCGGCGGCGTTGGCGGTCTGGCCTACTGGCTGGCCGCCGGGAGGCCCGGTCCGTGCAGAGGGGATGGAGAGATTGAGCTCGGGAGGGCACAGGCATGACAACGATCCGGAAGACAGCGTTTGGTGCTGACCCCTTGCAGGCAATCGGGGCCTGGATGGTTGCCTGTTATGTCGCGGGCGTGGCGGTTTCGCTCGAGTTTGGCCTGTACCAGGGTATTGTCGTCGAAAACGCGGTGGCGGCAGGATTGAGTGCAATACTGATCGCGCCGTTCCTGGGCTTTCTTGTCGGATTGGTCGTGGCCTTTTTCACAGCCATACCTGCCTTGATCCTGACCGGTGTGATCCGCGCCATCCGCTGGCCCCGCCCCTTCGCCGACATGATCGGTGGCGGCGGTCTCGGTGCTGCGTTGATTGTGGGGATAAGCGGGATGGCGCTAGCCAGGGATGGCAGCTGGAGCGGCTGGCTGACTGTGGCAGGTTTCGCTCTCTCTGGAGCCATCAGCGGCTGGGTCTACTGGCAGATCGCCGGGCGCCCGCGCCCGCACAACCCGCTGCCGCAAAAAATCGTTCAGGATCATGTCTTTGATTGATAAGAGTGAGACCGGGAAGGGGATCATCATGACCACACCGACACGCCCGCCACTGAGCCTTGCCGGCTCGATGCGCAATATCCTGGCCTGGCTCGCCGCCGCTGTCGCGTCGGGCCTGACAGTCGTCATCGGCTTCGCCTTGCTGGCCGTCATCGAGGCGGAAGGCGGCGTCGAGGCCGAGGCCGAATTCCTGCAAGCCCTGATTCCGGGCAGCCTCTTCATCGGCGGTTATATCGCGGTCCTGACCGCGCTCCCGACGGTGATCCTGACCTGGGTCCGACGCTGGCGCGGCTGGTACGGCCTGCCCGTTCACCTGCTGATGGGCGCCCTGACCGGCGGCGCCGCCATCCAGATCTTCGGCATGCCGCTGTCCTACGGCATGGAAGGCGTGCCGATGACGGCGTTCTTCGCGGCGACCGGACTGGTCGGTGGTGGCGTGTATTGGTGGTTGTCGGTTCGGCCTTGAGACCTCGCTTGACGAATTAGTGGAAACTTTTGGCCACTGGTTTGCCGAAGACAGGACGGCGACCAGCAATGATCAATCCATTCCTACCGGACACACGCATATCGTCCCGCGCAACGCTTGCTTGGTTTTTAGCCTGTGAGGTCGCCGGGGCGATCTGGTATTTACTACTGGTTCTGCCTTCGTTCGTGCGGAACGGATTGCCGCCACACCTCACTGGACTAGGCGGATTGGCGATCGCAGTCCTTCCGCTATTTACTTTTGGCTTGCTGATCGCGGGCTTCACGTTTTGGGCTGTGCCTCCGCTGGTTTTTGCCATCCGGGTCCTTCGGGTGCCTCGTCCCGCAGCCGACATACTGTTGGGAGGCGCGCCGGGGTATATAGCCTTTGCCGCGGTACTCGTGAGTTCTGGCGAAGTTGATCCCGGATTTCTGTGGTTTGCGGTCGTATTGTGCATCTCTGGATGGACAGCGGGCGGCGTATATTGGTCTGCAGCAGACAAGCCGCGGCCACCCTATTGAGGTCATCATCCAAGCCCCATCCGCACCCCCCGCTTGCCCCTTTGCCCTGACAGCGCTAAGCCCTGCGCCTCTATCTCAGTGAGGCTCCACGTCGATGACCAAAGTCCGTTTTGCGCCCAGCCCGACCGGCAAGCTTCATGTCGGCAATGTCCGCACCGCGATCTTCAACTATCTGTTCGCGCGCAAGGCCGGCGGCACTTTTGTGCTGCGCATTGACGATACCGATGTCGAGCGCTCGACGAAGGCCTATGAGGACGGCATCCGCGCCGACCTGACCTGGCTGGGCATTTCTTGGGACGAGACCTTCAAACAGTCGGACCGGTTTGACCGCTATGAGGCCGCCGCCGAGACCTTGAAGGCCAAGGGACTGCTCTATCCCTGTTATGAGACCGGCGAGGATCTCGACCGCAAACGCCGCCTGCAAATGGCCAATGGCCGGCCGCCGGTCTATGACCGCGCCGCCCTGGACCTGACCGACGCCGAGAAGGCAGGCTTCGAGGCTGAGGGCCGCAAGCCGCACTGGCGTTTCAAACTGTCGGGCAATCCGGTTCAGTGGGATGACATGGTGCGCGGGCATGTCTCGATCGAGACGTCGTCGCTGTCCGACCCGATCCTGATCCGCGAGGACGGCTCCTTCCTCTACACCCTGCCCAGCGTGCTGGATGATATCGAATCGGAGATCACCCACATCATTCGCGGCGAGGACCACACCACCAATTCCGGCGCCCAGATCGAGATTTTCGAGGCGCTTGGCGGCAAGGCCCCGATCTTTGGTCACCAGGCGCTGCTGGTCGGCGCTGATGGCGGCAAGCTGTCCAAGCGGACGGGCTCGCTGGGCATTGCCGATCTGCGTGATGTCGATGGTCTGGAGCCGATGGCGATCATGTCGCTGCTGGCCCGCATCGGCACTTCGGACCCTGTCGAGGCGTTTGCCGATGTCGAGGGTATTCTGGAAGGCTTTGACCTGGGCAAGCTGTCACGCTCGCCGGCCCGCTTTGACGATGAAGAACTGAAGCGGGTGAACGCCAAACTGCTGCACGCCATGCCGTATGACGTGGCCCAGCCGAAGCTGGCAGTGCTGGGAGCCGACAAGGGTGAGGCCGTTTGGGAGGCGGTGCGTCCGAATCTGGAAACCCTCGCAGACGCCAAGGCATGGGCTGTGCTGATTGATGGTCCGGTGACGCCGGTGATCGAGGAGCCGGACTATGCTGCTGCCGCCGCGCAGCACCTGCCCGCCGGTGAGCTGGATGGTGACAGCTGGTCGGTCTGGACCAATGCCCTCAAGGAGGCGACCGGCCGCAAGGGCAAGCAGCTCTTCATGCCGCTGCGCCTGATGCTGACCGGTGAGGCCCGCGGTCCCGAGATGGCGGTCCTGCTGCCGCTGATCGGACGCGACAAGGTGCTCAAGCGCCTGGCGGGCGAGGCGGCCTAGCCCATCCGGCTCGGTCAGCGCTCTCACGCGTCTTGTCATCCCTGTCGGATGTCCGGCGAAAGCCGGACGCAGGACAGGGACCTATGTGCCTGCAATCAGTTAGGTCCCTGACTTTCGCCCGGCCTTCGCCAGGCGTTCATCAGGGATGACAACCGGAATGATAGTGTGTCGACGCATGCGCTCCTGACAAAAGGACATGTTTGGATATCAATTTGTCAGGTAGTCTTGACACCCTTGCTCCCGAATGTCAGGTTTGCATGACACTAAGTCATGTAGAGCTGATGGAGCAAACAATGAAGCCTTGTGGTAGCGGGAAGATGAGTATCGGCGGATGGATTGCCATCGCTGTCGCGATTGTGGTCGGTGCAACCGCCGGGCAGGCCGACGGGCAGGGACCGGACCGGGTCATGTCCGGATCGGTGCAGATTGAGCGGTTTGGGTCACCGGCCGGTCGGGATGTCATTCTGGTCC
The DNA here is from genome assembly GCF_000014745.1 of Maricaulis maris MCS10. Taxonomy (NCBI): domain Bacteria; kingdom Pseudomonadati; phylum Pseudomonadota; class Alphaproteobacteria; order Maricaulales; family Maricaulaceae; genus Maricaulis; species Maricaulis maris. The sequence goes on from NC_008347.1 coordinate 1,085,360, forward strand.
CGGGCCTGGCAACGCCGGGTGAGGTCTGGGACGACACGGTGGCGGCCCTGGGTGACAACGTCGATGCCCATGTCGTGACGCTGGCCGGGTTTGGCGACGTCCCGACCGCCTCGCGCGGCGAGGCCGGTGTGGTTGGCAGCGCAGTGGCCGACCTGGCCGCCTGGCTGGCGGCTGAAGGCCTTGAGGATGCCGTGCTGGTCGGGCACTCCATGGGCGCACAGATCGCCTTGCAGCTGGCCGAGCAGGCGCCTGATCATGTTGGCGCGGTTGTCGTGGTCGACAGCGCCCCCTTCTTCGCCCGCCTGTTCAATCCGGCGATCACGGCGGACCAGGCGTCCGCCTATGCGACGGGCATGGCGGCCCAGATGGCGGCGGCTCCGCGTGAGCAATTCCTGGCCATGTCGCGTCAGGGTCTGCCGGTGCAGTCGATCACGACCGAGGGTCAGGCCCGGGTCATGGGCTGGATGGAAATGGCCGACCAGGCGGTGGTCAGTGCCGCCATGGGCGAGGTGATGGGGTCGGACTACAGCCCGGTCCTGCCGCAGGTGACGGTACCGGTGACGGTGATGTTCGCCTGGAGTGAAGGCTCGCCGATGAGCGCAGACCAGCTCGACTCGGTCTATGCCAGCCAATATGCCGGTCTGGCAGATGTCGAACTGGTGCGGGTTGATGCCTCGCGTCATTTCATCATGCTCGACCAGCCGGACCTGTTCCGCTCGGCTCTGGGCACTGTCATCGCGCGCCCTGAAGGGGAGAATTGATCATGGCGAAGAACGCACGCCTCTACATGTTTCGCTTCGGCGGCTCGATGCTGGCCTACATGCTGGTCCTGATCGGCTCGGTGACCTGGCTGAACGGCAGTGAGGCCGGACCCGTTGTGCGCGGCACGGTCGCCCTGCTGCCGGTCATCCCCGGCCTGTTTGCCCTGTGGGCGGTGATCGTCTTTTACCGCTCGTTGGATGAATTCAAGCAGCGCCTACTGGCCGAGGCGATGATCATCTCGGCGCTCCTGCTCGGCTTTGGAAGCTTTGCCTACGGCTTCCTCGAGGGGGCATTGGGACTGCCGCCCATCCCGACGATCTGGATATTCCCGTCCTTGATCGGTCTGTGGGGCTTTGTCGGCTGCTTCCAGAAATATGTGGTGTACCGATGAAGAACCGCCTCCGCGTCCTGCGCGCCGAGCGGCGCTGGAGCCAGGCTGAGCTGGGCGAGCGGGTTGGTGTGTCGCGCCAGGCGATCAATGCGGTGGAGACGGGCAAGCATGACCCGTCTCTCACCCTGGCCTTTGCCCTCGCCGGAGCTTTCGAGCTCGCGATCGAGGCCGTGTTTGATCCAAACGGGGAGGCGGACTGATCAGTCCGTCATGCCCGTCCCGGATGCCAATTTCTCGTCGAGCTGGGCGATGATTCGGGCGATGGCGACCTCGGGACTGTCGATGAGATCGACATGATCGGCCAGTGACTGAGGCGTGAACCCTTCGCGCACCGTGTGGGCAATCAGGTCGATGAAGGGGGCCCAGAAACCGTCCGTGTTGAGGAAAACGATCGGCTTGTCCTGCAGGCCCAGCTGCTGGCGCGAGATGACGTCGAACACTTCCTCCAGCGTCCCGGTACCGCCGGGCAGGATGATATAGGCGTCACTCTCGGCGATGAGCAGGCTCTTTCGCTCGCTCATCGTCTCGACAATCTTGATCTCGACGCCGTCAAGATGGCCCTCACGGGCGATCAGGAAGCCGGGAATGATGCCATGCACCGCGCCACCCTCGGCGGCCGCGGTCGAGGCAGAGATGCCCATCAGTCCGACATCACCGCCGCCATAGACCAGGCGGCATCCCGATTGCGCGATGGCGCGTCCGACCTGAGCTGCAGCGTCAGCGTAGGATTTGCGCTCACCCATACGTGATCCGCAGAAGACACCAATCGACCTTAGTTTCGCCATCGTGACATCACTCATATTTGCTTTATCGGACCGGGATGCTAATTGCCGAAGGTCGGCGGCGCGAGGATTGCATCCAGTTCTTGAGCGTCGGAGTGCATATTCCTACTCTGGCTGATGGATGACAGGAGACAGGCCATGACCGCGACGCGGTCTTTTATCATCGCTGCAGCCCTGGCCGCGCTGGCGATTGCCGCCGCGCTGGCTTTCATCATGTATCGTCCGGGCCCAGCCGACGACAGCACAGGCGTGCCGGCCGCCGGCAATCCCGTGTCCCCGGCTGGCACGGTCACCGAACCCGATCCCAGTGCTGCCATGTTGGCCGCGCCGGTATTTGACATCGTCCGTGTTGCGCCAGCTGGTACAGCGGTGGTCGCCGGACGCGGCGAACCGGGCGCTGCGATCCGTCTTCTGGCCAATGACGATGTGCTCGAATTTGATGGCATCAATGGCCGTACCGATCACATGCTGATCGACGAGCGCGGTGAGTGGGCGATCATCCTGCAGGACCCGCTGCCATCGGGCGCTGTCGAGCTGTCCCTGCTGATGACTGCGCAGGACGGCCGCGAGCTGCGGTCCGACCAGGTCGTCGTCGTATCCATTCCCGAACAGCGCGGACCGACGCCGCTGGTCGTGGTCGGGCGTCCGGGTGAGGCCAGCCGTGTCTGGCAATGCCCGTCCTGCTCCAATTCCGAGATGGGCCCGCTGGTGCTCGAGACTGTCGATTATGACGAGACCGGCGCCGTCATCTTCTCGGGCCGCGCCGATGCCGGCACCACGGTGCGCATCTTCGCCAATGGTGCCCTGGTCGGTGAGGCCACGGTCGGTCGCAATGGCCGCTGGAACCTGCAGGCCGGCGCATTGCTGGCGCCGGGGGTCTATGATCTCCAGATCGACCAGGTCGATGCGGACGGTCAGGTCAGCGCCGTGATCGTCCTGCCGTTCGAGCGCGTCGCTGCGGAAGACCTCAACATGGGTCCCAATTCAGTCGTCGTGCAGCCGGGCAATTCGCTTTGGCGCCTGGCCCGTCGCCTCTATGGCGAGGGCGTCCAGTACACCGTCATCTACGAAGCCAATCGCGACCAGATCCGCGACCCCAACCTGATCTATCCTGGCCAGGTCTTGGAAGCACCGGGTGAAGACGGGCAGGGCGGGTAAGATGTTCCGCGACCTGTGCAGAATTGTCGGCGTGTCGCTGGCTCTGTTCACATTCCCGGTCGAACCGGCCTTCGCCAAGCAGGATGATAGCTCGACGCCTTACCGCAACTCGTTTCTGGGAAGCTCGGGACTCTCTGACCGTCAATTGGACGACGCGACCTGGCGTCTGCGATTCCGGGGCGTAGCAACCAAGGCCGAGCTGGACGATTACTTCCTCTTGAAGGCCGCTGAAATCGGACAGGAAGAAGGCTATGGGTATTTCCTGATTTCCGATCCTGTCTTTGAAAATCAACGTTCTATCAGATATTTGAACTGCTCGGAGACGGTCAACAATATTTTGGTTTGTGACAGGCCGCGGGGTGAGGGGCAGCCGCCCCTGGAACTGCGCGCCGAGACGCTGATCGAGTTTGTCAGTGAGCCCGTAGCGGCGTCACACCGAGTCTCCGAAACCTATAACCGTCTGGCGCCTCTCTATATCGACGCCGACGATTGATCTTCTGGCGGCCAGAAAGTCGGATAAGGCCGACTATCGGGAGACGAGTTTGATGCGATTTTTGTTGCTGCTTCTGACGTCTGTGATCCTGACGGTCGGCGCCTCACCGAGCTTGGCCGAACCGGCCGCCAATGCCGGCCATGCCAAGATCCAGGCCGTCACAGTGACCTCGACGGTCGACCCGTTGTGGCATGGTTGGCTCATTCGCACCTATGTCGACGAGGATGTCTCCTTGTCGGATGCAGACCTGCACATGCAGCTGGAGGCGGCTCGACTGATGCTGGACGAGGGCGAGACACACTTCGTTGTCGTGGAGCGCCGTGGAGCCTTGCACTGGTCCTATGAAAGCGCGACCGAACGGCCCCGCCGCCGCCGAACGGCTGGTTGCGGTCGGAGCACCTGCGGCAGATGGGGACGGAATCCGCAGCGCAATGCCCGTGACAGGCGGTCGGCGCGCGGACTGACAGAGCGCGGGCGTGGGGTCGGTGCCTATGTCATCGCGGTGACACCGGATGACCCGGATGCGCAGTCGGTTGCCGAGACCATCGAGCGGCTCGAAGCGGTACTGGAGTCCTGATGCGGTGCTTTTCATGACACCGCAATAACACCATCTCGCTGTCATCCCCCGGCTTGTCTGGGGGCGGCCGCCCTGCATGGCGGCTGGCGATGGCGCCTGCCCGCAGTCACAGCCTCTCCTCTGGCGCTTGCCCCTCCAACGCCCTATCTCTGCCCGCAATGAGACCGACCAAGCCCGATAGCGAAGAAGATGCCAAGCAGGCGCCGCAAGGCTCGCTCGGCAAGACGATGTGGCGCTTGTTCGCGTTGCTGGCCTCGCCGGAGATGGCGAAATGGCGCTTCCGCATGGGGCTGGCGCTGGTTCTCACCATCATTGCCAAGCTGTTCTCGGTGGCGGCGCCGATCCTGTTCGGTGACGGCATCAACCTGATTGTTGACGCGACGGGCAATGCCCCGGCCTCGCAGGCGGGTCAGACCAGCACCTTGTGGCCGGGCCTGCTGACCACATTCACCCTGGCCTTCATCGCCTACGCCGTCGCCCGCTTCCTCTCGGTCGGAGCGCCGCAATTGCGCGACGCCATGTTCGCGCCGGTCAGCCAGGACGCCCAGCGGCTGACCGCCGTGCGCGCCTTCGCCCATGTGCAGGGCCTGTCGATCGGCTACCACCAGACCAAGCGAACCGGCGCGCTTCAGCGGATCATCGAACGCGGCGCCCGGGCCGTTGATTTCCTGATGCGCTTCCTGATCTTCAACATCGCGCCGACCCTGTTCGAGCTGACCCTCGCGGCGATCGTACTGAGCGCCAATTATGGTTGGGAATTCGCGGTCATCGCGGTGGTCACCATCATCGTCTACATGGCGCTGACCTGGTCGATGACCGAATGGCGCGTCGGCATTCGCCGGCAGATGAATGATGCCGACAACGAGGCCTCCGCCCGCGCCGTGGACGGGCTGATCAATTTCGAGACCGTGAAGGCCTTTGCCGCCGAGGAACGCGAGAGCGATGCCTATAACGGCGCGATGAAGCGCTATGCCGGGGCGGCGGCGAAGTCGCAGTCCTCGCTGGCCCTGCTCAACGGCCTGCAGGCGCTGATCATGAATGCCGGACTGCTGGCGATGGCCCTGACGGCCGGCTGGAAGGCATTCAATGGCGTGCTGGGCGCTGGCGATGTGGCGGCGGTCACGCTGGTGCTGATGAATATCTATCAGCCGCTCAACATCCTCGGCTGGGCCTATCGCGAGATCAAGCAGGGCGCCGTCGACATGGAGCGGGTCTATGAGACGCTGGCGCTGAAACCCGATGTCGCCGACGCGCCTGATGCCCGACCGCTGCTGCTTCAAGGCGGAGCTGTTCGCTTCGAGAATGTCGGCTTTACCCATGATGGCCGGTCGCGCTCGCTGGGCGGTGTGTCGATGGAGATCCCGGCCGGCAGTTTCGTTGGCATTTGCGGACCGTCCGGAGCGGGCAAGTCGACCGTTTTGCGCCTGCTGTTCCGCTTTTATGATCCCGAGCAGGGATCGGTCTCGATTGACGGCCAGGACCTGCGTTCGATTGCCCAGACCAGCCTGCGCGATGCGCTGGGTCTGGTGCCCCAGGATGTGGTCCTCTTCAACGATACGCTGCGCGCCAATGTGATCTATGGCAAGCCGGAAGCCAGCGAGGCCGAGATCGCCGACGTGCTCAAACGGGCCCATCTCAGCGATTTTGTCGCCGGGCTGCCGGAGGGGCTGGAAACCCGGGTCGGTGAGCGCGGCCTGAAACTGTCCGGTGGCGAGAAACAGCGCGTCGGCCTGGCCCGTGCGATCCTGAAAGACCCCGCCGTCCTGATTCTCGACGAGGCCACCTCGGCGCTCGACAGCCAGACCGAGAGCGAGGTCCAGGCGGCGCTGAGCGAAGCGGCCGAGGGGCGCACCACCATCGCCGTCGCCCACCGCTTGTCGACCATTGCTGGCGCTGACCGGATCTTCGTGCTCGATGCCGGGCGGGTCGCCGAAACCGGCAGCCATGACGAACTGCTCGCCCGCGGCGGTCTCTATGCCGACATGTGGCGTCGCCAGAGCGAAGCGGTGTCGGCGGCGACGACCCTGGTCGCGGAAATCGCTGAATAGGACCGACTTCGCCCGAACAGGCATTGTCTTTGCGCTCCGCCGGCTTAGTCTGGCGGCAGCAGCGCGGGGGCGTCTCATGGACATGATCGTGGACGGTTGGCAGGCTTTCCGGGCCAGCGGCTTCGGGACTGTCGTGACCTCAATCGGGGCGCAACGCATTTATGCGTGGATTGCGCTGGCTCTGGTCTTCGGGGCCAGCCTGTGGTTTGCGCGGCGACAACTCAACCTGCTGCGCAGCGTCAGCGCCGCCGAGTTGGACAGCGACCTGCGCCTGCCCGGTCCGGTGCCGAAAAAGCCGGCCAGTATCCAGCGCCGCATCGACTGGTTCGAGGCGCGGCGCGATGAGGTCGTTCACGGCGTCTGGCGGGCGCTCGGTCTTTTGCTGATGCTGGGGATGATCCTGCCCGGCGCCGTCGTTTTCATGACCGTCTGGCAACATGACTGGCTATTGCCGGATTACGCAGCGCCGATCGTGATCGGCGAGGGCGAGCCGGTGGCAGCGGTCGGCGATGTCGTCATCTTCCTCGCCGACCAGGTCTTCCGGGGCGCATTCGCGGACATCCCCGAGGTGTTCCGTCTGGGGCTGACCCCGGTCAGCAATAATCCGGACAATGCCGTGATTTCCTGGCTGGTGGTGATCTACCGCTTTGCCGCCGGGATTGTCAGCGGCTCGGCGATCTACATGCTGTATCGGGTCTGGCGCGGTGTGCCCCGCATCGACAGGCGGATCGCCGACTATCGCGAGCGCCTGAAACAGGCTCAACTGCCCGGGGCATAGTCAGGGAGTCCGGCATGAAGACGGTTTTGGTGGCATTGGCGTCAGGTGTGGTGTTGGCCGCTTCAGCGATGGCCCAGTCCGGCATGCCGGGTGAGGCGATGGCTGATCCGGGCGTTGATGCGGAGGGTTACCCGATCCTGCCGGACATGCGCGCCGTCCTGCGTCAGGGGAGCTCTGCCGCAGCGCTCGCCAGCGCGATCGCCATGGTCGATGATTGCGCCGCGCCGCTGGTGTTCGACGAGGCCTGGCAGGGGGATGTCTATTTGATCACCGTGCATTGCTCGGATCATCGCGGCGAGGCTGCGGCGACGGTCGAGTTTCGCGTCTCGCCCCGCAGCGGTGATTTCGCCTATCTCGAACCGCTTGCCATCCGCACTGATCCCGAGTCGCGCCACTGATGCCGCCGGTTGGCCTCATCGGTCTGGGCGCGTTTGGACGGCTTGCAGCGACCCATCTTTCACCGCATCTCGACCTGGTGGCGCATGACCCGGCGGTCGCTGAGCTGGACAGTGTGGCCTGTGTGTCGCTCGCCGAGGCGGCATCGCGGCCCGTTGTCATTCTCGCAGTGCCCGTCCAACTGATCGCGGAGGCCTGCCAGCAGATTGCGCCGCATCTGCCAGAAGGCGCGCTGGTACTTGACGTTGCCTCGGTCAAGCTCAAGCCAATGGCCGCCATGCGGGCGCATCTGCCGGCCGGGACGCGCATCCTGGGCACCCACCCGCTGTTCGGCCCGCAGAGTGCGGCAGACGGGCTGGGCGGCCAGTCCATCGTCTTGTGTCCGGAACCGGGTGTTGATCCGGCCTGCATCGCCGACTTCCTGCGTGACGATCTGCGTCTGGACGTCCACATCTCCGACGCCGATACGCATGACCGCACCATGGCCAGCGTGCAGGCGCTGACCCATCTGGTCTCCAAGGTCATTACCGATCTCGACCTGCCTGCCGCGCCCTATACGACGCGCAGTTATGATCTTCTCAAACAGGCGGCCGACCTGGTCGCCGGTGACAGCGACGAGCTGTTCCGGGCGATCGAGCGTCACAATCCCCATGCCGGCGAATTGCGGGAACGGTTTTTCCGGGCGGCACGCGCCTTGGACGAACGGTTGGAGTAGGGCGTTTCAGCCACGAAAAAGCCCGCCTTGCGGCGGGCTTGTCGACCCCTTTTCAGGGGTGTCTCTCGAGAGTGGCTCCCCGGGACGGGCTCGAACCGCCGACCCGGTGATTAACAGTCACCTGCTCTACCAACTGAGCTACCGAGGAATACCGTCTCTCAAGCGAGGCCCGGCTTTTATCAGAGCTTTTGCTCCGGGCGCAAGCACCCTGCTGCGCAAATGGCGTAAACTGTGTGCAAAAAAAATCGGGAGCCGCGAGGGCTCCCGAAAAGGCATTGGGTGGATGGTGGGGTGTCTTCACGGGAAGACGGGCTTAAAATCGGGCCTGAACCCTTAAGGGCGGGTTAATGTCGGCGGCCAAATTAGGCATTTGGTTTATCGTCATTGCTGAATTCCTAATGGATTCATGGAAATGCGTGGATAAGTCGAGATGATTCATTCACCATGATCCGGCCCGGTCGGGGCTTTGCGAACTGCCAGTCCGGGCATCGGGCGGGCGAATCACCGGAGATGACCATGCGCGAGCACGCCACATTCCAGTCCTTCTGGCCCTTTTATCTGCGCGAACATGCCAAGCCCTGGACCCGCACCTGGCATTTTGTCGGTTCGACGCTCGCCATTGCGGTGTTGATCTACGCGCTGGTGACACAGACCTGGTGGCTTTTGGCAGCCGTCCCGGTGTCGGGCTATTTTTTCGCCTGGGTCAGTCACGCCTTCGTCGAGCACAACAAGCCGGCGACCTTCACCTACCCGTTGTGGTCGCTGGTCGCCGATTATCGCATGTATGGCTGTTTCCTGACCGGCCGGCTGGACGCCGAGCTCGACAAGGCCGGGGTGCCAACCGGACGCCAGGCCGACGAGGCCTGACTTTCCCGCGCCGCGCCGGGTCCTATCTCTGGCCTGATGAGCCGCCAGTCCAAGCGAACACCAAAGCCTGCCAAAGCCTGCGCCGCTTGCGGACGCCCTTTCGAGTGGCGCCGCAAATGGGCTTTGGTCTGGGATGAGGTGAAATATTGCTCGCAGCGGTGTCGCCGGGCGCGCTGAGCGTGTGCGCGAGTGAGGGAGTGGGCTAGAGTGTGTCGAGCACGTCGCGGGCCCGGTCGCGATAGGCCTGGCGTTTGTCGTCGCTCATCCGGTCCCAGTTGCGATAGACCGGTCCGAGCCGCGGATTGCCGCGCAAGGTATCGGCATTGCGGTCGAGGAAGTCCCAATAGAGTGAATTGAACGGGCAGCTGTCTGGCCCGGTCTTGTCCTTCACATTGAAACGACAGCCGGAACAGTAGTCCGACATGCGGTCGATATAGGCGCCGCTGGCGGCGTAGGGCTTGGAGGCCAGCAAGCCGCCATCGGCGAATTGCGACATGCCGATCACATTGGGCGCCTCGACCCATTCAAACGCATCGATATAGACGGCGAGATACCATTCGTGCACGGCGTGCGGATCAATCCCGGCGATCATGGCAAAGGTGCCGGTCACCATCAGGCGCTGGATATGGTGGGCATAAGCCTCGCGCCGGGTCTGGTCGATCGTGGCGGCGAGGCAGGCCATGTCGGTCTCGCCGGTCCAGTAGAATTCGGGCAGGGGGCGTGTCGCCTTCAGGGCGTTGCGGCGGACATAGTCCGGTCCTTCGCGCCAATAGATGCCGCGCACATATTCGCGCCAGCCGATGATCTGGCGGATGAAGCCTTCGGCCGCGTTCAGCGGCGCCCTGCCGGCGCGCCACGCCGCTTCGACACGATGACAGACGGCAAGCGGGTCGAGCAGGCCGATATTGATGTAGGCCGACAGCAGCGAGTGATAGAGGAAGGCTTCGCCGGCCAGCATGGCGTCCTGATAGTGGCCGAAATCGGCGAGGGCGGTGTCGATGAAATGATCCAGCGCCGCCTCGGCCCCGACCCGCGTCACGGCGAAGCGAAACGGCTCGATATCGCCGAACCCGTCAGGAAAGCGTGATGCTACAAGGGCGATCACCGACTGTGTCACCGCGTCCGGCTCGACGGCGTGCGGGCGCGGCATGAACAAGTCGGCATCGGCTGGCTTGCGGTTGTCGGCGTCATAATTCCAGCGCCCGCCGGCCGGCTTGTCGCCGTCCATGAGCAGGTCGGTCTCGCGGCGCATCTCGCGGTAGAAATACTCCATCCGCAATTGCTTGCGCCCCTCGGCCCAGCGGTGGAAGCGGTCATGGCTGCAGATGAAGCGGTCGTCCTCAACGATCACGACAGGCACATCGAAACGGTCCCGCCAGCCCTCGAACTCCTTGCGCAGCCGCCATTCGCCCGATTCGGTCAGGATGATGCGCTTGTACGCCCCCTCCGCCAGCGCCCGCTCGACCGCGTCGGTGAAACTGGTGCAGGGCCTGGCCTGGTCGAGCCGGTGATAGACCACCCGCCGTCCCGTCGCTTCCAGTTCGGCCGCGAAATGGCGCATGGCGGAGAGGACCAGGGCGATCTTCTTGCGGTGATGCCAGACATAGCCTGTTTCGCTGATCGCCTCGACCATCAGGATATCGGCCTCGCCCGGCGCGGTCTGGCGCAGGCTCGCGAGGTCGGGGCTCAGCTGGTCGCCCAGCACCAATACCAGGTCGGTCATCACACATTCCTTCATCCAGTCCCGGTCGGACTACGTAGGACAGGCCAGGACAGACCAGTTTGAATGGCAGGACGCGAGGTCAGGACGATGACGCAATTGGCAGTGGTGATCGGAGGACAGGGTGGCATTGGCGCGGCGCTGGTCGACGCCCTCGAACAGCAGGACCACGCGGACCGGGTGATCAACCTGTCCCGCCAATCAGAGCCGCCGATCGATTTCACCGACCTCGCATCGATCGAGCGAGCGGCGAGCTGGCTGGCCGCACAGCCCGGTGAGATTCGCCTGGTCATCGACGCGACCGGTTTCCTGCATGACGGGCACTTTACTCCCGAGCGCAGCTTGCGCGACCTCAACGCCGAGCACATGGGCAAGGCCTTCCTGATCAATGCCATCGGTCCGGCGATTGTCATGCAGCACATCCTGCCGCTCCTGCCCCGCGATGGCCGCGCCGTCTTCGCCACCCTGTCGGCGCGGGTCGGGTCGATCGCGGACAACCGGCTGGGCGGCTGGCACAGCTATCGCGCCTCGAAAGCGGCTCTGAACCAGCTGGTGCGAGGGGCCGCCATCGAACTGGCGCGGCGGCGCAAGGACGCTGTCTGCGTGGCCTTGCATCCCGGAACCGTCGACACCCCCCTGTCCCGACCCTTCTCGAAGTCTGGCCTCGACGTGCGCCCGGCCAGCCAGGCCGCGTCCGACATATTGGCGGTCATTGACGGCCTGTCGGAGGCGGATAGCGGTGGTTTCTTTGACCACAAGGGCGAACCCATCGCCTGGTAACGCGCGGGTGTTGGTCCGGTCATGTCGGGGAGAAGGCTTGGAGGCACCGCCCGGAATCGAACCGGGGTACACGGATTTGCAATCCGCTGCGTCACCACTCCGCCACGGTGCCAAGCTTGGTGAGCCGGGAGCTATAGCGCTGTCGCGCGGCGCGAGCAATCCGGCTTTCTCACCTCATTGGCAGGCATGCATGTTCCGATCCCGGAGCCGCGGCCCCAGGGGCATTTCGCCGCGCACGCAGTGGCATGCTTGCCGGGGCGCGCAATGCCGGGATATATCAGCGCCAGCACTATCCGAACCGGGCCTGGACAGGGAGAGCCTCGTGAGCGAATTCGAGACCGCGCGCAAGCAGATGGTGGATTGTCAGATCCGGCCGTCCGATGTCACCGACCGGCGTTTGATCGCTGCCTTCCTTGATATTCCGCGCCACCTCTTCGTGCCGCGAGCACGGCGCGCTTCGGCCTATTCCGACGGGCAGGTCCAGGTCGGCGATGCGCGCATGCTGATGCGCCCGCGGGACTTTGCCAAACTGGTCCATGCAGCGGACATCCAGCCGCATGAGCTGGTCCTCGATATTGCCTGTGCACGGGGCTATTCCACGGCGATCCTGGCGCGGATGGCGGGAACAGTCGTCGGTCTTGAATCCGATGAGGACAGCCTGTCACGGGCCTCCGGCCTGTTGTCGGATGTCGGCGCGGACAATGCCGTCGTGATCGAGGGCGATCTGGCCGCGGGTGTGGCCAAGCAGGGGCCGTATGACGTGATCTTCGTCAATGGGGCAGTTGATTCCGTACCGCAGGCCTGGCTCGATCAACTGGCACCGGGCGGACGCTTGGTCGCCGTTGTGCGCAAGGGGCCGGTTGGCAAGGCGACCGTGTTTACGCGATCCGCAGCCGGAATTGGCGAGCGGGTGGTGTTCGATGCCCATGTCTCGCCGCTGCCGGGCTTCCAGCTGGAAGCCGGTTTCGTCCTCTGATTTTTACACCCGCCCGGCAACGGATTTCGGTTGGCTGCGCGTGTCATGTCCTGTGATGGAGTGTCGCCGGCCGCAAGAACACGAGCCAGGTTACAAAAATATCAGAGTGAACGGTGTTCACTTTTAATGTTGGAGTGCCTATATGCACGCGTGGCAAGCGCGTGGCCGGAAATTCGGCTGCCGCGCCGTCAGCACTGGATCGGGCGGCGTGACGCGTTAGTATGAGACGGAAGGGCGGTGGCTTGAGGCCGGCGTGACCAGAGGGGTTTGTAATGTCGCGATTGAAGAGTTTGGCGCTTGTGCTGGCGGCAGGTGCATCGGCACTGGCGCTGGCGGGTACGGTTCAGGCCCAGACGCTGGAGGAGACTTTGGCGCTGGCCTATAATTCCAATCCGACGCTTCAGGCCGAGCGGGCCCGCTTGCGGTCGACAGATGAGGGCCGCATCCAGGCACAAGCCGGACGTCTGCCGACAGTCTCGGCCTCGGCCTCGATCACGCGGTCTCACTCGGAAGGCGAGAGCTTTTCCTCGATCACCAATACCACCAACAGCTTCGAATCGGACGCCACGCCGAAGAATTTCGGACTATCAGCCAGCCAGCCGATCTATCGCGGCGGCCGGATTGATGGCGCCATTGATCAGGCGACTGCCGTGGTCATGGCTGGCCGCGAATCGCTTCGGGCCACGGAACAGACCGTTCTGATCCAGGCCGTGACGACCTTCATGGATGTGCGCCGCGACGGCAATGTGGTCGAGATTCGCCAGAACAATGTCGAAGTGCTGGCCCAGCAATTGCGGGCCGCGCAGGATCGTTTCGAAGTCGGAGAGATCACCCGGACGGATGTGTCCCAGGCCGAGGCCCGGCTGTCTCTGGCGCAGGCACAATTGTCTGCGGCCCAGGCGCAGCTGGCAGCCAGCCGTGCGGCCTATGAGCGCGTGACCGGCCAGCCGGCGGCCTCCCTGAGTGCGCCGCCAGCCTTGCCGGCCCTGCCGGACAATCTCGCCGATGCGGCCGAATATGCTTTCGACAACAGCCCGCAATTGCTGGCGGCCCGCTATAGCGAGGAAGCCTCCCAGCACGCTATCCGCATTGCCCGTGGTGCCTTGCGCCCGGAAGTATCGCTGACCGCATCGGCATCGTCGGCGCGTGATTCGAGCTTTTCCGGCGATGTCCGCGACAGTGCCTCGATCATGGGGCAGGTGTCGGTGCCGATTTTCACCGGCGGACTGAACCGCTCGCGCATTCGCGCCGCTGTGGCCCAGGAAGAGCAGGCCCGTCACCAGGTCCGCGAAGCCCGCCGCCAGGTCACCGAGGCCGTGACCAATGCCTGGTACGGCTATGTCACGTCGCTCGCTGTGATCGAGTCGAGCCGGCAGGCCGTGGTTGCCAACGAAATCGCCCTGGACGGCGTGCAGCAGGAGGCCTTTGTCGGCATCCGCACCACGCTGGACGTCCTCAATGCCGAGCAGGAATTGCTGGAATCGCGTCTGACCTTTGTCACCGCCGAGCGCGACAGCTTTGTGGCAGGCTATCTTCTGTTGCAGGCGATGGGCCTGGCATCCGCCGAACAGCTGGGTCTGAATGTGGATATCTATGATGCCGCAGCGGCCGATTCTCGCGAATCGCGTTTCCCTAACCTTGACTTAACGCCCTGGGACTAGGGTTTTCGCAGAGTCACGGGCTGGACAGGCGAGTTCCGGCCCGGTTTATTCGCGTTACACGGGAAGCTGCCGCAGGCAGTGAAACGTGGCCGATCATGGATCCGGGCTGCAGTGACACACTGCAGACGCTGACCGAAGACAAGGAATTGGGCGCTCATGGCCGATGCCGCTGAAAACGAACCGTCGATGGAGGAGATCCTCTCCTCGATCCGCCGCATCATCAATGAAGACGACGAGGATGCGCCAGCGGAAGCCGAGGCTGAGGCCGAAGCGGCGCCCGTCGACGATGAACCGAAAAGCCAGGACGATGTCGACGCCATGTTCGACGAGCCGATTGCGGATGCAGGCGGCGATGATGTGCTGGAGCTGACGGATCTTGTCGATGCCAGCGATGAGGGCACCGATCCGATGGCGGTTGATGATGATCTGATGATCGTCGACCGTGAAGAGGAAGAGCCGGAGCCCGAGCCGGTCATGGCGGATCCAGAGCCTGAGATCGATTTCGATGCTCTGGCTGATGAGACCGCCGACGGCATCATGAGCGAGCCGGCTGCGGCTGCCGCGATGGGCTCCTTCCACACGCTGGCCGAAAACATCCGGATCTCCGACGAGGAAGGCCGCACGCTGGAAGGTGTGGTTCGCGCCCTGCTGCGTCCGATGTTGAAGGAATGGCTCGACTCGAACCTGCCGTCGATCGTCGACGAAAAGGTCCAGGCCGAGATCGACCGGGTGGCCCGCCGCCGCCGCTAGGACGTTCGGCCACGCAGAACATCCAGAAAGGGCGCCTCCTGACGGGGGCGCCCTTTTTTGTGCGTTGCTCCGGATGACGGGATTTCGGTCGTCCGCGCCCGCACTGGTCGATTGGGGCTACAGGTCCTGGGCGGCGAGCAGGGCACGGTATTCCCGGATTTTGGCGACATAGCGCACCGGCTCATGGCCGCGCGCATAGCCATAACGCAGCGTTGAATAATGGGCCGGGTCGGATAGCAGGGGCAGGATTTCAGCGAGGTCGTCCCAGCTGTCCTTGTCGCGGCCCAGCCGCTCCGCCAGGCGCCGGGCGTCATACATGTGGCCCATCCCGACATTGTAGGCCGCTAGGGCGAACCACAGCCGGTCGGGACCGGTCACACTGTCGGGCACGCGCTCGTAGAGGTCATCCAGATAGGCGGCGCCTCCGACGATGCTCTGTTCCGGGTCGGTGCGGTCATCAATGCCTACCCGCTCGGCCGTCGACAGCGTCAGCATCATCAGGCCGCGCACGCCCGTGGCGCTGACCGCATCCGGGTCCCAGTGTGATTCCTGATAGGCTTGGGCGGCGAGCAATTCCCACTCAAACGGCAGCTCGTCCGCGGCCGCCTCGAACAGTCGCCGATATCGTGGCAGCCGGTTCTCGACCCGGCGCACGAAGCGGGCGACGTCGACATAGTCATAATCCCCGAAGCGACCGAACCAGGTCTCGTCGAGCGCTTCCAGCAGCCCGTCCGCATGGGCCGTGGCAAACCAGGCCGACAGGGCCTCTCCCAGCCCGTCAATGCGGGCGTCATAGGCCCAGGCCAGCGGCTGCTCACCGGTCAGGTTCCGGGCCACGATGAGTTCGGGATGGCGGCGCCGGGCGAAATCGGCGAGATGGCTGTCCGCGATCGTGCAGTCGGCTTGCCCGTCATCGACAGCCTCCAGCAGGGGCATGGCCGACCCGCCCGGTCGTGTCCGCCACCGCAGGGCCGTATGAGTCACGCCGATCGCGCGCAGCGTCTCCTCATAGCTGGACCCTTCCAGCACGACGATGTCAGCATCCGGCAGGCGCTCGAGACGGGTCGGGTTGACCCCGCCGCGGCGGCAGACCAGCTGTTCGGTGACCGATTTGTAGACGGGTGAAAAAGCCAGTCTCTCCGACCGTTCCGGCGTCAGGGTGAGGCCGGCCGCCGCGACATGCCCGTCGCCCGCCGCCAGCGCGTCGAACAGGTCCGGCAGGGAGGCGGCGACCTCGAACCGGGCCGTGACCCCCAGGCTGGCAGCGAACGCGTTGGCAAGGTCGACTTCATAACCCGATGGCGGTCCGTCCTCATTCTCGATCAGGCTGGTCGGGCCGGCCAGGGTGAGGACAACCAGCTCGCCGCGCTCGCGAATCGTCGCAAGAGTGTCGGGATCCCGCACAGGCGGGGGCGGTTCGGAACAGCCAACCGGCAGGGCCAGCGCCAGCAAGAGCAGGGATACGGCCCTCGATGGCCAGGTTTTCAAAGTGGCGACCAGCGCCCGCAGGGTTTGCGTCATCAGACCAAATTAGTGGGAGAATGCCGGAAACACAAATCATCGGACTTCGGTACCGATCGGTTTTTGTTCCGTTTTGTTAACCATAAATGTTCCGCTTGTGTTCCCGGAACAAAATTGGTACATCAGCAGTCAGTTGCCCGGACCTGAGGGGCGTGAAATAAGGGATGAAGGCTATGAGTAAGGGCGCGATTCGACTCGTGAAGAACGAAAAGAACATGGACAAGGAAAAGGCGATCGAGGCGGCGCTGAGCCAGATCGACAAGGCCTTCGGCAAGGGTTCGGTCATGAAGCTTGGCCAGAAGCCGGCCATGGAGATCGAAACGATCTCCACCGGTTCGCTTGGCCTCGATATCGCGCTGGGAATTGGCGGTCTGCCCAAGGGGCGGATCATCGAAATTTATGGCCCGGAAAGCTCTGGCAAGACGACTCTCGCCCTGCACACGGTCGCAGAGGCCCAGAAGGCGGGCGGCGTGGCGGCCTTCGTGGATGCCGAGCACGCGCTCGACCCGGTCTATGCCGGCAAGCTGGGTGTTGATCTCGGCGAACTCCTGATTTCCCAGCCGGATACGGGTGAGCAGGCTCTCGAAATTGCCGATACGCTCGTTCGCTCCGGTGCCATTGATATCCTGGTGATCGACTCGGTGGCAGCCCTGACGCCCCGCGCCGAGCTGGAAGGCGAGATGGGTGACAGCCTGCCTGGTCTGCAGGCCCGCTTGATGAGCCAGGCGCTGCGCAAGCTGACCGGCTCGATCTCGAAGTCGAAATGCCTGGTCATCTTCATCAACCAGATCCGCATGAAGATCGGCGTGATGTTCGGTTCGCCGGAAACCACCACGGGCGGCAATGCGCTGAAATTCTATTCCTCGGTCCGTCTCGACATCCGGCGCATTGGCGCCATCAAGAATCGCGACGAGGTGATCGGCAACCAGACCCGGGTCAAGGTGGTCAAGAACAAGGTCGCCCCGCCCTTCCGGGAGGTTGAGTTCGATATCCTCTATGGTGAGGGTATCTCCAAGATGGGCGAGCTCATCGACCTTGGCGTCAAGGGTGATGTGATCGAGAAGTCCGGTTCCTGGTATTCCTACAATTCCGAGCGGATCGGCCAGGGCCGGGAGAATGCTCGCCAATTCCTGCTGGAGCATGGCGATATCGCAGCCGATATCGAAGCGAGGGTTCGCTCCAATGCGGGCCTGATTGCCGATGAAATGCTGACCGGCCCGGACCTTGCCGAGGACGACGCAGTCGCCGGCTAGGTTCGATACGATCCAAGGCTGTTCAAGCGCTGACTTGCGGGACTATGTGTGCGGTGAAGAGGCTCATTCATGGACCGGCACCCACACATGTCCGGCAATTCGGCCCTTCGCCAGAATGTGGCTCTTATTGCTCTTGTCTCACTGGCGCTATTCCTGGCGGACATGGTGTTTGGAATCCTGGGGCCTGTCGGGGGCGCCATGCTGGCCCTGGTTTCAATGGCGAGCTGGGTGGTATTGGCGGGCTTTTGGCTGAATTCGCTCAAACCCGCAGGCCAGAGCTGGGCTCGTTTCTTGGCACAGGGCGTGGTCGGCTTTCTGATGGTGTCCTTGGTCCTGCCTCTGGCCTTGATGCTTGTCGTCTGGGCAGTGATCGAATTGGGTCGGCTTCTCCAGGGTTGAGGTGTGCCGGGCAGGCCAGGCCAGGGTTGAGGTGTGCCGGGCAGGCCAAGGTCGAGGTGCGCCGGCCAGGATCTTAGCGGCAGCGGCTTGCTCGTCCGCCGCACCTGTCGAAGAATCGCAGCTTGATTGTGAACGGGTGCTTGGCTAGGCCGGGCACCCGTTTCTATATGTCAGTCTACAGAAACCGGTTTGTGCCAGTCCTTCGGGCCGGCGCGCGACACCCCAGCCGACGGGATCGGACATCATGGCCAGCCTGCGCGACATCCGTGCCACCTTCCTCGACTATTTCGCCAAGCACGAGCACGAGGTTGTGCCATCAGCGCCCCTGGTCCCGCAGGATGATCCGACGCTGTTGTTCGTGAATGCCGGCATGGTCCCGTTCAAGAACTCATTTACCGGCCAGGAAAAGCGCGCCTCTCTTCGGGCCACCTCGTCGCAGAAATGCGTGCGTGCCGGCGGCAAGCACAATGATCTCGACAATGTCGGCTACACGGCGCGCCATCACACTTTCTTTGAAATGCTCGGGAATTTCTCCTTCGGTGATTATTTCAAGGAGGAGGCGATAAGCCATGCCTGGAATCTGGTCACCGGTGAATTCGGCCTGCCAGCAGAAAAACTTCTGGTCACCGTCTATGCCGAAGACGAACAGGCGCGGGCCCTCTGGCGCAAGATCGCGGGTCTGACAGACGACCGTATCATCGGCATTTCCACATCAGACAATTTTTGGTCGATGGGCGATACCGGCCCGTGCGGACCGTGTTCGGAAATCTTCTTTGATCATGGTCCATCAATCGCCGGCGGGCCTCCCGGTTCGCCAGACGAGGATGGTGACCGTTTCATTGAAATCTGGAACCTCGTCTTCATGCAGTATGAGCAGCTGGGTCCGGATGAGCGCATCAATCTGCCCAAGCCCTCGATCGACACCGGCATGGGGTTGGAGCGCATCTCGGCCATTCTGCAGGGCAAGCACAATAATTACGAAACCGACCTTTTCCGCAATCTGATTGCCGCCGGTGAATCCGTGCTGGGCGTGAAAGCGGAAGGTGACGCCCTGGCCAGCCACAGGGTCATCGCCGACCATTTGCGCTCGACCTGTTTTTTGATGGCGGATGGCGTGACGCCGTCCAATGAGGGGCGTGGTTATGTGCTGCGCCGGATCATGCGCCGGGCCATGCGGCACGCCCATTTGCTGGGCGCCGGCGAGCCGGTCATGTGGAAGCTGGTCGATGCGCTCAAGTCGGAAATGGGCGATGCCTATCCCGAGCTCGAGCGCGCCCAGGCCCTGCTCGAAGAGACGCTTCAGGTGGAAGAAGAACGCTTCCAGCGCACGCTCGGCCGCGGCCTCTCCCTTCTCGAGGAGGCAACCGCCGACATGGGCGAAGGTGACGCCCTTGCCGGGGCGACCGCCTTCAAACTCTATGACACTTACGGATTCCCGCTGGACCTGACCCAGGACGCCTTGCGCGCCAAGGGCATGACAGTAGATGAGGCCGGTTTCAATTCGGCGATGGACAAGCAACGCGCCGATGCCCGGGCCAGCAAGTTTTCGTCCGGTGATGCCGCACCCGACGCAGTCTGGTTCGCCGTGCGAGACAAGGTCGGCGCCACAGCATTCACCGGCTATGCCGGCACCGGCGGCAAGGGCCGCCTCACAGCGATCGTGTCTGGCGGCCAGGAAGCCAAGGCTCTGGGTAGCGGCCAGCGGGCCGAGCTCGTTTTTGACGAGACGCCGTTTTATGGCGAGAGCGGCGGTCAATGCGGCGATACCGGCGAAATCCGCTTTGTTGACGGGGCCGTCTTCACAGTTGAGGACACGCAAAAGCGCGGCGGCGACATGCATGCCCATATCGGCGTGCTGACCAAGGGCGAGATAACCCTGGGTGACGTGGCCGCACTTGATGCAGACGCTCCGCGCCGCGCCGCGATCCGGGCCAATCATTCGGCGACCCATCTGGCACATGCCGCTTTGCGCGATGTTCTTGGCGCTCATGTGACCCAGAAAGGCTCGCATGTCGGGCCGGACCGGCTGCGCTTTGACTTCTCGCACAACAAGTCTGTCAGCGCTGATCAGATCGCCGCGATCGAAGCTCAGGTCAACGCCGTTATCCGTCAGAATGTGCCGGTCTCGACCCGGGAAATGACGCCGGACGCTGCCATCGAGGCGGGCGCGCTGGCGCTGTTCGGTGAGAAGTATGGCGACACCGTCCGTGTGCTGGCCATGGGGCAGGGGCTGGCAGACCATGCCACACCCTATTCGGTGGAGTTGTGCGGTGGCACCCATGTCGAACGGACAGGTGATATTGCCCTGTTCAAGATCATTGCCGAGACCGCCGTTTCGTCCGGTATCCGCCGCATCGAGGCAATGACCGGTGAGGGCGCGCGCCTCTACATGGATGAGCAGATCGGCTTTGGCCGTGCGGCGGCGGATGCGCTGAAAACCCCGCCCTCTGATCTCGCGACCCGCGTCGCGGCCCTGGTGGACGAACGCAGGAAGCTCGAGCGCCAGCTGGCCGAAGCGAAGAAACAACTGGCCATGGGCGGCGGGGCGTCCGGCGCTCCGGCCGGACCGGAAACCATCAATGGCGTCAACTTCATCGGCCGCGTGGTCGAGGGTGTTGGCGGCAAGGATTTGCGCGGTTTGATCGACGAGGCCAAGGCCCAGATGGGCTCCGGCGTGGCGGCCTTCATTGGCGTCAATGATGGCAAGGCAGCTCTCGCGGTCGGCGTGACCGATGACCTCAAGGACCGCTTCGTCGCCGTTGACCTGGTCAAGGCCGGCGCCGCGGCGGTCGGCGGCAAGGGCGGCGGTGGACGGCCCGATTTTGCGCAGGCAGGCGGGCCGGACGGGGCGAAGGCGAATGACGGGTTGGCGGCGATCCGCGCTGCCTTGGCGGGCTGATGGCCCGATCGTCCAAATCCGATATCCAGCTGCTTGGAGACAAGGTTGCCGCGCGCGCCATTGCGGCCGCGCGGGCGGATTTCAATGCGGCGCTTGAGAGCAGGGCGCTGAAAGTGATCGCCACACATCTAACCGAGGACGCGGTTCTCGTCCCCGGCGACGAAGCGCAACTGATCACCGGCCGGGCGGCGCAACTGGACGCCTGGGCATCAATCTTCAGCCAGATGCCCGATGTCAGCTATGTCCGGACGCCGTTACGGATCGAGGTCTGCGAAGACACTCATCTGGCCGCCGAAACCGGCCGCTGGAAAGGTGCCTGGTCCACGGATGGCCTGTCCATTCGTTATACAGGGCGCTATTTCGCCAAATGGCGGTGTGTTGAGGGCAGCTGGCAGATCGAGGCGGAAACCTTCGTCACCATGAAACGCAAGGGCGGCGCGGCCTAGGGCGCTTCAGCGAGCCAGGCGCGGGCATCGCGTTCTGTTTCGAAGACGCGTTCCTCGGTCGTCAGCCTCTGGCCGGCCGTTGCCTCCCAGAAGGCCAGCATGGCGTGCGACAATTCATCATTGCAGACGATCGCAGCGCGGCGCCGCGGCCCGCTTTTGACAGGGTCGGCCTTGGCCATCCGGGTCTGCAGCTCGGTCATGGCGGGGCCAGGCATGGCCGACAGGGAAGCCCGGGTCAGAATAGTCATGAAATCATAGTGATCCGACCAGCCCTCATGGGCTCTGGCGCGGGCAAAGGTCGCCATCAGCAAGTCGGTCGTGACCTGCCCGGATATGCGGTAGATGCAAAGCCGGTTTTCCGGCTCGAACTCGAATTCCACAATTATCACCCTTCAAGCGGCCAGGGACCGGCCCGATGGGCCAATTCTGCCTGTCCGCTCACTATCGGGCGACCGGCACGGGGAGACAAGAGGTTTCAATACGCATCCCTCCGGGCGCGCCCGAAGGTATCTGTCCAAGGCCCGCGCGCATGCGTTGTCGACTCTCATGCCCGGAAGAAAAAGGGCGGCCCCATCGGAGCCGCCCTGTTCATTATCGCCGTGTCTGGCTGAGTCAGCCGCGAGCCGCCATGGCGGCCTTGAAGCGCTCATCGACCTTGTCGAGGAATCCTTCGGTCGACAGCCAGCCCTGGCTTTCGCCGACCAGCAGGGCCAGGTCCTTGGTCATGAAGCCGGCTTCCACCGTCTTGATGATCGTGTCTTCCAGCAGGGCTGCGAAGTCCATGACGTCCTGGTTTCCATCCATGCGGCCGCGATGGGAAAGGCCCTGCGTCCAGGCGAAGATGGAGGCGATGGAGTTGGTCGAGGTCTGCTCGCCGCGCTGATGCTGGCGATAGTGGCGGGTCACCGTGCCGTGGGCGGCTTCGGCTTCGACCGTCGAGCCATCGGGGCTCATCAGCACGGACGTCATCAGGCCCAGCGAGCCGAAGCCCTGGGCGACGGTGTCGGACTGGACGTCGCCGTCATAATTCTTGCAGGCCCAGACGAAACCGCCGGACCATTTCATCGCGGCGGCGACCATGTCGTCGATCAGGCGGTGTTCGTAGGAGATGCCCTTCTCGGCGAAGGCGTCCTTGAACTCGGCCTGGTAGATCTCCTCGAACAGGTCCTTGAAGCGGCCATCATAGGCTTTCAGGATCGTGTTCTTGGTCGAGAGATAGACCGGCCAGCCGCGCTGCAGGCCATAATTCAGCGAGGCGCGGGCGAAGTCGCGGATCGAGTCGTCGAGATTATACATGCCCATGGCAACGCCCGGGGACGGGAAGTCGAAGACTTCGCGGGTGACCGGATCGGAACCGTCGGACGGCTCGAAGGTCATGGTCAGCTTGCCCGGACGGTCGACCAGGAAATCGGTGGCGCGATACTGGTCACCAAAGGCGTGACGACCGATGACCATGGGCTGCTGCCAACCCGGCACCAGACGCGGCACGTTGGAGATGACGATCGGCTCGCGGAAGACAACGCCGCCGAGAATGTTGCGGATGGTGCCGTTCGGAGAGCGCCACATCTTCTTCAGGCCGAATTCCTCGACGCGGGCTTCGTCCGGCGTGATCGTGGCGCATTTCACGCCGACGCCATAATGCTTGATCGCCTCGGCGGCATCGACGGTGATCTGGTCATCCGTCTCGTCACGCTTGGTGACCGAGAGGTCGTAATACTTCAGATCAATGTCGAGATAGGGCAGGATCAGCTTGTCCTTGATCAGCTGCCAGATGATGCGGGTCATCTCATCGCCGTCGAGTTCGACGACCGGGGTATCGACTTTGATCTTCGCCATGGGTGCTCTCATTTCTTTTCGGACGGACTGAAGTCGCGCTAGGACAGCGCGGACACATAATTTGCGCGCTCTCTAGCACCGGTGCGCGCCAAGGTGAAGGCCCCGTTCCATGACGCAAAATTCTGCAACGCCCGCTTTCATACTCCACACGCCCCAGCTGGGCGAGAATATTGGCGCGGCGGCCCGCGTTATGGGCAATTTCGGCCTGCCGGAACTGGTTGTTGTCGACCCGCGCGATGGCTGGCCCAATGACAAGGCGGTGACCATGTCGGCCGGCTCGCCGGTGCTGGGCAATGCCCGGGTCGAATACCGCCTCGGCGACGCCATCCACGACACCACACGGCTCTACGCCACCACGGCGCGGCCGCGCGGGATGGAGAAGCCGGTGATGACGGCGCGCGAGGCGGTCAGCGACATGAAGGCGGCCATCGAGGCGGGCGAGAAGGTCGCGGTCATGTTCGGCGGCGAAAAGTCAGGCCTGCCCAATGAGGCGGTCAACATGGCCGATGTCATCATTACCCTGCCGGTCGACCGTTCCTTCTCCTCGCTCAACCTGGCCCAGGCCGTCGCCGTGATCGCCTATGAATGGACCGCCGGCGAGGGCGCCCCGGCCGAGTTCGAACCGGTCTCCGATGTTGCCAAACGCGAAGACCTGGAACGCATGTTCGAGCATTTCGAAACCGAGCTCGAGCGGGCCGGCTTCTTCCACCCGCCGTCCAAGACCCCGCTCATGGTGCAAAACCTGCGCAATGCCTTCATCCGTGGGCGCTGGACAGAGCAAGAGGTGCGCACCTTCCGCGGAGCGGTCAAAGCGCTGACGCTGGGGCGTGGCAAGGCGCGGATCGTCCGTGAGGATTGACGGGGGAGGGACGCCTTCCTCCGCGATTTGCCCCGCTATTGCGACAGGGCCTGCCAGAGCTCGAAATTGAAGCCGGGCGCCTCGAAATTCTTCGCATTGCCCTGGCTGGCGACAGTGAGCCCGGTGGCGCTGTCATGGAGGACCGCGGAGCGGTAGCCGCCGAAATCGCCACCATGTGCGATGCGGTAGTGCCCTTCGCCAGTGACACGGACATAGATGCCGAGCCCATAGCCGGAAGGTCCGCCTGGCTCGAAGGCGTTGTAGTCCGCGCGCATGATGCGGCCCTCGGCCTCGAACATGCCGCCAGCGCCGAGCGCGCTGTACAGGGTGACAAGGTCCTGCGGCGTGGTCACCCAGCCGCCGGCGGTCCATTCATGGTCGAGATTTTGCGACAGGCGGCCATCGCGAGCGGTCGGCGCAAGGCCAAACCAGCCGCGTCGATGGCCGTTGGCGAGGCGTGCAAAATCGCGGCCCCTCAGGGGCTCGGTCCGTGACAGGCCGAGCGGGGCGATGATGCGGTCCTGCGCGAGGGCGTAGAAGGTTTCGCCGGTCGCTGCCTCGATGACCAGGCCGACCAGGATATAGTCGGTGTCGGAATAGGAAAAATGCTGGCCGAGCGGACCTTCGGCGCCGTCGCCGGCAACAAATCCGACCGTGTCGTCCGGCGTGAAGCCGCGTTGACCGCGTGTCAGGCCGGCCAGGAAGAAGTCGAGATCTTCCAGATAGTCCGGCACACCGGCCGAGTGATTGAGCAGGTGGCGCAGCGTCATCCCGTCATGATTGGCCAGTGCCGGCCACCAGTCCCGTCCGGACAACCAGGTTTCCACCGGGGCGTCGAGATCGAGCACGCCTTCTTCGGCGAGCTGGACCGCGACCAGGGCGGTGATCGTCTTGCCGACACTGCCGGACAGGAAGCGGGTTTCCGGCTCGACCGGTGCATTGTGGCGCCGATCCGCCAAGCCGGCCTGATGGTCGAGCCGCGTGCCGTCGGGCAGCAGGAGGCTGGCGGATAGGCCGGGAGCAAGCTCGTCGGCAATGGCAGCATCGATCCGCGTCCGCAAGACCGTCTCGGGGTCGGATTGCGCGTAGGCGGCGGTGGAAATGAGTGTGGCCAGGAGACCGGATATCAGGTGTCGCATCCGGCTTCTGTAGGATAGCCGGCGAGGCGAAACAAGCGTCCGCCAGAGGTCCGGTTCACCGGCGCAAGACCGCGAGAATTTGGGCAAGCCGAAATCCGGACGGGCCTGCCGATTGCGGCGGGCTCAGCCTTTGATCATGCGTGCGGTCCAAAAAGCCCGGTCGGTGGATGAAAGCTCCAGTGACGCGATCAGGTCTGTATCGCTTTGAGCTGCGTCCCCGTCCATAGCCCGGACCAGAATCGCTTCCATCAAACGTGCATTGCGCAGGATTTCTGCTGCGTCCATCGAGCCGGGAAAGATGCGTGCCTCGACGGTGTGTTTTCCGGGCAGGGCGTGAGCGATGTTGAGGAAGTTGAAGTCGGCGTATTTGGTCGGTTTGGTGTCGACCAGCATTTGGCGGGCCTTGTCCCAATCGGCGGACCGGAAGGCCTCGCTGCGGACCCGCTTCACAATCTCGTCCGCGATCGGTCCCAGACGGACGCAGGCCGGATTGGTGCCGACCAGATCGCGCAGATGAACGCCGTTTCGGTGAAGCGTCTCCACCAGTCGTGACACGATGCTCGCGTCGCACAGCGGACCGGCGTCGAAATGGATATGCACAGCCGCTTCCTTCGGCACGGTGAAGCCGAGGGCTGCCGCGTCGGCCAACAGGGCGGTCAGGGCTGTCTCAGGGTCAGCCTCATAGGGCGGGGTGATGATCTCGCAGGGGCGTTCGCGCTCGCCGGGCAGCGGGGCGACCATGGCGATGGAGCGGGCTGCGCGGTCCACGACTTTGGCGATGCCGCCCTCGGCATGATCAAGCTCGGTGCCGAAGAGGGCGGCGACAGGGGCCAGCACATTGGCGAGGTCTGCATCGGGGTCGCAATGCTCGGTCACGAGCGCCAGCAGGCGAGCATCATCGCTCAGGATCCGCATCCAGCCGGGCAAGGGTGCTGCCAGCGGGTTGAGGCCGTCGCGCAGGGTGAGGTCATCAACGCACAGCGCGACCCGTTCGCCAGCGGCATCCAAAGCCTCGTAGCCCAGCACCAGGTTTTCAAACACCGGCATGCCGGGCACGAGGCTGGGTTCGGACTGGGGATAGAAAACGGTCTTCACACGGCCGCCCACCCGCTGGGCTATCCGCTCGGCCAGGTCGCGTCGGCTGAGGCCCTGCGGGGCCATCAGCTCGATCTCGAAACCCTGTTTCCAGGGGCGACGCTGTGTCGAGCCGGTCATGTCTGTCTCCGCGCTGCCGGGCCTGAGTTTGTGGGTGCAATCTGGCAGTGAACCGGCCCTCGCGGGAGTCGGCAATGGCAGGTCATGCCTCATTCTGATTGCCGGGCCTGTCCAACGCGGCTATGGGTGGAAGCAATTGAAATCCGGGGGGAATGAAATGTCGAACATAACGGTCATGAGTGCGCTGGCTCTGGTCTCAGCTGTCGGAGCGTCGGCCCAGGCCGAAGGGGTCAGCGCTCAAATCGTGCTGCCGGAAGCGGACATGTCCGCCATCCTCGCCGCATCCTCCTCCGGCTTTGCCTTCACACAGCAAAATCGCGCCCATCTCGATCTCTACTTTGCCAGCGAGTACGGCTATTGCGATGCCCGCAAGGTCGCCGATGTGTGGAATACGGACACGTTCAGCGCCAAGGCCATAATCGGTGGCAAGATTGCCAACGGCCTGACCGATCTCGTTGATACCGACATCGCCTCGACGTCAGGCCGCGTCGCCTGTGACTGGGGCGAGTTGGGTCTTGATTGGGACCAGGCCGTGGCCCTGGCCAATTACTGGGGTCGCAGCCCCGGCGAAGCCAAGGCGAAGGCCGGCGATATCGCCAGCGATCTCGGCCATAAGGGTTTCATGCGCACAATGGCGCACGTCCTCAATCCGGCCCATCCGCAAAATCCGTCCGCAAACGACGGCGCCTATCAGAGGATGTTTTTCGACAGCGATTACGGCTATTGCGACGCGCTCAAGGTGGCCCATGTCTGGGGCACGGATGTTGGCTCTGCCAAGACGGTGATCGGTCAGAAGATTGCCGGTGGGATCACGGATCTCATCGATGTGGACATTGCCTCGACTGCAGCGTCCGTCCAGTGCAGCTGGGTTGATACCGGGCTGGAGTTCGATGATGCCCTGACCCTGGCTGATTTCTGGGGCGTCTCGGTCGGCGAAGCCAAGTCAAAGGCGACCGCCTACACGTCGGAATGGGGCAATCGCGGATTCCGCAACCGACTGGGCAGCGTGCTCGCGCGGGGCTAGCGGCGAGCAGGGTCTCTGCCGTTCATTGCGGCGCGTTGCGCGGGAAGAGGCATTGATCTCTTGTCAGCCAGTGCGCCTTCCGGGATGTCTTCAGTCAAGGGCGGCAAAGCCGCCGCGTCGCGGTTCCACCCTTGACTGAAGACATCCCGAAAGGCTGAATCTCGGCAAGAGAACAATGGTTTGGCAGGTGTAGTCACACCCGTGTGGTATCAGATTTTCAGCGTCTCCTCGGCGGCCCGCGACGCGGCGGGCAATCCCGCCGCTGCATACACGCCGCGACCGCCGCGCTCCCGCCATTGACTTCCCTGTCCACACAGGTAAAACCCGCGCTTCCCTCGCCGGGGCCCTGTCGGGTCACCGGACTTCGTTCAACACCAACGGGACGATGCGAGAACCGCCGTTTAGATCGCACGCCTTTGAGGGAAGGCGCGCCGGGCCGCATCGAATAGAGAGAACATGTCAAAGCGTCATTCGCAGAAATACAAAATTGACCGCCGCATGGGTGAAAACCTGTGGGGCCGTCCGAAGTCTCCGGTCAATTCGCGCTCCTATGGCCCCGGCCAACACGGTCAGCGCCGCAAGACCAAGATGTCCGATTTCGGTCTTCAGCTCATGGCGAAGCAGAAGCTGAAGGGCTATTACGGCAACATCACCGAGAAGCAGTTCCGTCGTACCTATGACGAAGCTTCGCGCCGTAAGGGTAACACCGCCGAGCTGCTGATCGGTCTCCTCGAGAGCCGCCTCGACGCCATCGTCTACCGCTGCAAGTTCGTGCCGACGGTTTTCGCATCGCGCCAGTTCGTCAATCACGGCCACGTCAAGGTCAACGGCATCAAGGTCAACATCCCGTCCTACCGCTGCAAGCCGGGCGATGTGATCGAAGTCCGCGAGCGTTCGCGCTCGATGGCTCTGGTCCTGGAAGCCCTGGACAGCCCGGAACGTGACCTGCCGGAATACATCGATCTCGATGCCAAGGCGATGAAGGCCACCTTCGTGCGCATGCCGGAATTCTCTGAAGTGCCGTACGCGGTGCAGATGGAACCGAACCTGGTCATCGAATTCTACTCCTCGTAAGAGGACGAAAATCGACCCAACAAAGAGGCCGCTCCGGACAACCGGGGCGGCCTTTTTCGTGCCAGTTCTTGTTCCTGTCGGTCGCTTTCCGGGCCGTCCGGTTACGCTTCGACGTCCCTGTCAGCGCCAAGCCAGCGCGCCGAATGCGAGCGACTTGGCCCGTCTTCGCCGAACATCATGCCAACCGCGGGGACGAGCAAAAGGATGGGTGCCCGGAAACGCGCCGGGCGCTGGATGATTAAAATGCCCAAGGCGATGATGGGACCGAAAAGGAAGACGGGTTCGATCATCGGGTCCGGCTCGGGTGTGGCCGCTGGTGGAAGGGGCACGCCCCGGCCTGACCGTTTCCGGCATGGTCGCCGCGTCGCGGGCCAAGCAGACTGTGCCGCCCGTACGGAAAACGGCACCGGTGCGAAGTGAAGCGAGCCTGCGTCACAATCGAGCAATTGCGGTGCCCGGCTCGCCTGTCACGAGTCTAGGCTTGATCAATTGTGAAACCCTGCTTGGATACCCGAACTGTCCTGTCCTGCGGGGGCAAACGAGCAGGGCCGGGCATGTTTGGGGAATTGTTTTGGGGGCGAGTATGCGTGTGTTTTGGCGAGGCATTGTAGCCAGTGTGGGACTGGCTGTATCTCTTTCGGCTTGTGCGACCAGCGGGGAATCGCAGCAAGAGGCGAGCAGCCGCTTCCTGCCCAGCCTGCCGCCCATGCCGGCCATGCCGTCACTGCCGACCATCAACATCGCCGACATGCGCATTCCCGGCACTTATCGCCAGGCGCCGGCTGTCGATCCTGAAGCCGAGCCGGTCATTTATTGGCGGGTGATCGAGGATGATATCCTGATCGTCCATGCCGACACCAATGGCTGCACCTCG
The DNA here is from genome assembly GCF_000014745.1 of Maricaulis maris MCS10. Lineage (NCBI taxonomy): Bacteria > Pseudomonadati > Pseudomonadota > Alphaproteobacteria > Maricaulales > Maricaulaceae > Maricaulis > Maricaulis maris. The sequence goes on from NC_008347.1 coordinate 1,114,753, forward strand.
CGCGCCGACTATCTGGTCAATGTCGAACAGTATCACGACGACATCTACACGGTGCATCTCACCCGCCAGGTCGAAGACCGATGCACCGCGCCGACACCCTGGGGTGTCCAGCTGGGCTTCGGCTTTGAGGAATTGGGTGTGCCGATCGGTGGACAGGTCATCCTGCTCAACCCGATCGATACCGAGCGGCCCTGGGACTGGAATGAAAACCGCACCAGCCTGGCCTCGCGGCGCTAGCAGCCCCTGCGTTGCAAGGTCTGGGGCGTTGCAAGGTCTGGGGCTCAGACCACCGCATCCCAGCTCAGGCTGAGACGTGAGGCGGCATTGATGATGCCGACCATGGAATAGGTCTGCGGGAAATTGCCCCATAATTCACCGGTCGCCGTGTCGATATCCTCCGACAGGATGCCCAGCTTCGTCCGGTGCGCGAGCACGTCCTCGAACATGGCGCGGGCATCGTCCAGCCGGCCGATCCGGGCCAGCGCGTCGATATGCCAGAAGGTGCAGGCGGTGAAGGCGGTCTTCGGCTTGCCGAAATCATCAGCGACCCGGTAGCGATAGACGTGATAGCCGTCCCGTAATTCCTCATCGACCCGCTCGACCGTGGCCACAAAGCGCGGATCATCCGGCGCGATGAAACCGATCTCGGCCATCAGCAGTACGGAGGCATCAAGGGCCTCACCGCCAAAGGCACCGGTGAAGGCCTGGCGCGCCTCGTTCCAGGCTTCGCGCAGAACGGTTTCGCGGATCTCGTCGGCGCGGACGGACCAGTAGGCATGCCGGTCTTCCAGGTCCAGCGTGTTGGCGATGCGGGCCAGACGGTCACAGGCGGCCCAGCACATGATGGCGGAGGAGGTATGTATGTCGGCGCGTCCGCGATACTCCCAGATCCCGGCATCCGGTGTGTTGTAGACGGCATAGGCGCGCTCGCCGACGACTTCGAAATGCTCGAACTCCAGCCGGCCGGCCTTTGATTGCAGGCGGTCGTCAAAGAAGGCCTGGGAGGCGCCCAGGATTACATGGCCATAGACATCGTGCTGGATGTGTTCGGCGGCCTGGTTGCCGAAGCGCACCGGGCCCATGCCGCGATAGCCGGGCAGATTGCCGGCAATTGTCTCGGTCAGGTCGGTCTCCAGCGCGATCCCGAAGACCGGCTGGATATGCCCGCCCTTGGTCAGCGCCACCGTATTGCGAAGGAAGGCCATATAGCCCTCCAGCGTACCCACGGCGGAGAGGCGGTTGAGAGCCGTGACCGTGAAATAGGCGTCGCGAAGCCAGCAGAAGCGATAGTCCCAATTGCGTTCGCTGCCGGCATGTTCGGGGATCGAGGTCGTCAGCGCTGCCACGATCCCGCCGGTCTCCTCGTAGACACAAAGCTTGAGTGTGATGGCGGCCCGGATGACCGCCTCCTGCCATTCCGGCGGGGTGGCCAGACGGCGCGACCAGTCCTGCCAGTGGGCACAGGTGCGCTCGTACCAGTCCTTGGCCATTGATCCGACCGCGTCGGACAGGCTCTCATCGGGACCCAGCACGAAGGCGATCTCGTGATCGAGCACAAAATCCCGCCCATCCATGACATAGGACAACGGCGCATCGGTGGTGATGCGAAAACCGGCGGTCTCGTCGATAAAGCTGACATGGGACACGCCGCGCCTGGACGGCATGGCGGCAGAGCCCTTGTTGCAGGCGGCGGCAAGGGTCACGGAGAGGCGTGGCATGCCGCGCAAGGGCTTGATCAGGCGCACGGTGGAGGCCGGCCGGAACATGCGGCCCTTGTCCATGAAACGCGGTGCGAAATCGGTGATCAGCACAGCCGAGCCGTCATCGGCTTCCAGCTCGGTCTCGATCACCGCCGTATTGCGGACATAGCGTTGACGGGCACTGGTCTGGCCAGCCAGCCGGACGGAAAACTCGCCGCTCCCGCCGACCAGCGTATTGAAGACCGGTTCCCCGTCCAGTCGTGGCAGGCACAGCCAGGTCAGGCCAGCGGATGCGTTGATCAGGCCGGCAATGGTGCCATTGCCGATGATGCCGAGTTCCAGTGAGGTCATGGGGTGCTTGCCTCCAGCCAGGTCCAGACGTGGGCGGGATCGTTCAATCGGGTCGCGGCCAGGCTGTCACCGGGGCCGACCTTGATGGCGTGGCCGCCAAGACCGATTGCGGCGCGCATGCCGTCTTCATCTGTGGCGTCATCGCCGATCATCACCGGTCGCCGTCCGGCAAAGGGTGGCAGCCTCATCAGGCGTTCCACGGCGCGCGCCTTGCTGGCGGTCTCGGGCTTGAGCTCGAACACCATCTTGCCGGATTGAAGATGATAGCCGGGATGGTCGGCGACCAGGCCCGCCAGGCCCTCGGCAAGTTGGCCTTCGGCCGCCGGTGCAGCGCGATAATGGATGGCCAGGACACGGCCCTTGCTTTCCAGCCGGCTTCCCGGCGCGGCGGTCACGAGGGCGGTGACCGCGCGAAACAGCGCGTCCGGTGCTGACGCGGCGTAAGCCACGGGATGGCGCCCCGGCGCGCAGACATCGCAGCCATGCCCGCCTGCGCGCCACAGGGCACCGGGCGTGCGGCGATCGAGGTCTCGGATGTCACGGCCGCTGACAATGGCCAGGGCACCGCCCAGCGCCACCGCAAGCCGCTCCAGCAGGGCCGCGCCTCCGTGTGGCAGTTGAACCGTGTCCGGGTCGTCCTGCAGCGGCGCCAGTGTGCCGTCGAAATCGAGGAAAAGTGCATCCCGGCGCGGATCAAGCGCTTCGGGAGTCGGGTGCGACTGTGCGGACCTCGACCGGGGATGGGTGGGCAGGCCAATCATGCCGGAATGGCGGGCTCGAGATCCCGCAGGAAGTTATTGCGCCACCAGGCGATGTCCTGCTTGACCACAATGTCGCGCAACTTGCGCCACCGCGTCTGGCGTTCTTCCAGCGGCATGGTCAGAGCCTGATGGATGGCGTCGGCCACCTTGTGGCGATCATGCGGATTGACGATCAGGGCTTCTTGCATCTGCTCGGCCGCACCGGCGAATTGCGACAGGACCAGCACGCCCGGATCGCTTTCATCCTGGGCCATGACGAATTCCTTGGCGACCAGGTTCATGCCGTCCCGCAAGGGGGTGACCAGTCCGACCCGGGCAATCCGGAACAGGCCGGCCAGTTCCTCGCGGGAATAGGACCGGGCGAGATAGCGCAGCGGGATCCAGTCCAGATCGCCATGATCGCCATTGATCCGTCCGGCCAGCTGGTCGAGTTCCAGTCGCAGCTCCTGATATTCCTCGACCTTCGACCGGGATGGCGGTGCGATCTGGGTCACCGAGACCTTGCCATGCAGATCGGGATGATCGTCGAAAAACTGTCCGACCGCCTCAAAGCGTTGCGGCAGCCCCTTGGAATAGTCCATCCGGTCGACACCGACCACCAGCTCGCGTCCGCCCAGGAAGCGGCTGATGCGTTCGGCGGCCCGGTCGGCGACCGGCGAGTGTGCCGCTTCGACGAACCCGGCCGGATCAATCCCGATCGGATAGGCCGCGATGCGGGTTGTGGTGCCGAAAACGCTTATGCGACCATCCTCATGCGCTTCGCCACCGCACTGATCGACCAGGTAGCGCTCGAAATTGGCCCGATCACGTTCGGACTGGAAGCCGATCACGCTGTAGGCGCACAGGGCCCGCGCAATCCAGTGGTGTTCCGGAATGGCGCTGAACATTTCCGGCGGCGGAAAGGGAATATGCAGGAAAAAACCGGTCGGCCCTTCCCAGCCTGCATGACGCAGGGCGTCGCCCATCAACAGAAAATGATAATCGTGCACCCACACAGTGTCGGTGGGAACGAGACGGTCAGCGACCATGTTGGCCAGGCGTTGATTGACCGCGGAATAGACCTTGAAGGCTTCGCTGTCGAAGCTGGCCAGGTCGAGCCGATAATGGAAGACCGGCCAGATCACCCGGTTGGCGTAGGTCAGGTAATAGCTTTCATGTTCGTCATGGGTGAGGTCGGTCAGGACGAACTCGACACCCTCATCGCGATAGACGCTGGTGCCCCGCGGGATCTCGTCGACCAGTTCGCCGCTCCAGCCGAACCAGCATCCGCCGGTCGCCTTGAGGGATTCCCATACCGCGACCGCGAGGCCGCCGGCGCGGGCCTTCGGGTCGGCGGCGGTTCGATTCGAGATCGCGATCAGACGGCCCATCACCACTCCTAGCTACAGGGTGGGTGTCCCATGGGGCATGCCGGGTGGGCAAGGCGGTGGTCGGGCTCGCCGGTCAGCTGGCTGAAATTGCCCGTTTGACGAGCCTGAATGCCTCGAAACGGACAGGTGCAGGGGCGGAGATCACGCGTCGGCGAGGACGCCCTTGTCCTTGAAATAGGCCTGCAGCTCACCGGTCTCGAACATTTCCTTGATGATGTCGCAGCCGCCGACAAACTCGCCCTTCACATAGAGTTGGGGAATGGTCGGCCAGTTCGAGAATTCCTTGATGCCCTGACGGATACCATCATCCTCCAGTACATTGACGCTTTCGAAATTGACCTGGAGATGGTCCAGCACGCGCGCTACCACAGAGGAGAAACCGCATTGCGGGAAGACCGGTGTGCCTTTCATGAAAAGCACGACCTCATTGCCGTCGATGGTCGACTTGATGCTGTCATGGGCAGTGGCGGACATGGCGGAACTCCTCGAATGATCCTGATCGATAGCTAAGACGTCGTTGCACCCGCTTCAAGAGCGCCCACCAGTTCGGCGTTCGCGGTGAGGTGGGCCGAGCGTGTGGTCAGGCAGATGACGCTGTCGGCAAAGGGTTGGGACAAGGACCAGGCCAGGCCGGCCGCGGCTGGCATGCCGGCCGACGCAGTCGCATCGCCGCGCAGTCGCCGCCTGATCTGGCGGGCAAGATACCACAGGTCGCTGCGAGAGCGGGGTGCGCCTGCCGGCCGGGCTGTTCCGGCCATGGTCTCGATGCCGATGACCGACAGGCCATTGGCACGGGCCCGGGTCAGGCGCTGGCGTTCATCTTCGGACAGGCTGTCATTGACCGGCGCCATGAGCGCGTCGAACACGCCCAGCTCGATCGCGCGGTCCAGCTCGTCACCGCGACCGCACACGCCGATATGGCGGATCATGCCGCGTTCGGTGAAGGCCTGGAGCCGGCGGATCAGCTTGTCCGTCATCTCATCCGGTGCCGGCCCGTGCAAAAGCAGCAGATCGACATGGTCACGCTGCAGGCGCTTGAGCGAATCCCGCAGCGACATCTCCACAGCGCCGGCGGAAAAGTCGCGCCGCCCGCCTGAATGAATACCTGCCTTGGTGGCGACGAAGGCCTTGTTGCGAGGCAGCTGTTTCAAGGCTGTGCCGAGGCGTTGCTCGGCTTCGCCATTGCCATAGGCCGGGCCGGTATCGAACAGGGTCACGCCCAGATCGACAGCTTGATGGATCAGCCGCGAGGTGGCTTTCCGGCTGGCCCCCAGACCGGCATGCGGACCGGTGACGCCGAACCCCAGGCGCGAGAAGGCGTCAGCCTCGATCATCAATCGGGTGTCCGTGTTTCCAGCGCGAGCGCGTGCAACTCCCCGCCCATCTTGTCGCCGAGTGCCGCATAGACCATCTGGTGCTGGGCGACGCGCAGCTTGCCGCGAAAACTTTCGGAGACCACCAAGGCCTGCCAGTGATCATTGTCACCAGCGAGGTCGGTCATGGTGATGTCAGCGTCCGGGATTCCGGCCTTGATGAGGGCGATGATGTCGTCGGCGGGCATGGGCATGGCGGATCCTCGGCTTCCAGTCGGGCGGGCAGGCTGTGGCGGCTTCACATTCACTCACGACCGGCCAGCGACAGCGTGACCGGATGTGTCGTCCCGTGCACTATCGCGCCGCACCACCGCAGCCCATATGTGCGCCAAGCTAGTCGTGACCGCTGCAAGGGAAAAGACCATGACCGCCATCTTCGCTGCCAAAACCCGCCTCTGGCCCGCCCGGGTCTTCGCCGGTCTCCTCCTGGTGACCCTTGGCTTCGCCAGTCGTGCCGAGGCCGGGGACCAGTATCTTGACCGTGATGACCGGCCTGTCGGTGGCTATGATGTGGTCAGCTACCACACCGGCGACCAGCCCCTGCAAGGGCTCGACACGATCACGGCCGAGTATAACGCGGTGAGATGGTATTTCGCGACCGAGGCCAATCGTGACCTGTTTGTTGCCAATCCGGTTCGCTATGCGCCGGCTTATGACGGTCATTGCGCCTATGCGCTGGCCAATGACCGCAAGGTCCGTACCGACCCCCTGGCCTACAGAGTGGTGGACGGCGTGCTGTACATGAACTTCTCGCCCTCGATCCAGACGCGGTGGGAGCAGGACATTCCCGGCTATCTTGAACAATCCGAGGCCAACTGGCCGGACCTTGAGCCGGAACCGGCTGCCCGGCCCGGCGGCTGGTTCTGATCATTACGGATATTTTTGTGGGGTGCGATGTTCCAGCGTGGCAGACTCCCGGCTGTCTGATCAAACCGGGGATATTCCATGCGCGCCATTCTGGCTTCTTCCATCCTTTCCTTGAGCCTGTTTTCAACCGCCTGCGTGGCCATCCAGCCAGACGGGGAGAGCGGCGACTGGTCTTTGAACCGCGAGCAATTGCTCAGCGATCTGAGCGTTCTGGCGGCCGATGACATGGAGGGCCGGGCGGTCGGTACTGACGGCAATGCCCGGGCGCGCGCCTACATCATCGACCGGCTTGAAGCCATGGGTGTCGAGCCGGTCGGCGACAGCTATGAGCACGGTTTCAGTTTCGAAATGCCGCGGACCCGCGACAAGGTCGACGGGACCAATATCCTCGCCCGGATTGAGGGTGTCAGCGACAGCGCCCGCACCATGGTCGTGTCTGCCCATTTTGATCATGAGGGCATGCGTGGCGAGCAGATCTGGAATGGTGCCGATGACAATGCCTCCGGCGTCGCCTCTGTTCTCGCCGTCGCCGAAATGTTCATGGCGGAGCCGCCCGAGCACGACGTCATTTTTGCCTTTGTCGATGCCGAGGAAAACGGCCTCCAGGGCGCGCGGGCCTTTGTCGCTGCCCCGCCCATCCCGGTCGAGAACATCACCTTCAATCTCAACATGGACATGGTTGCCATGTCGACGGACCGCATCCTGTGGGCTGTCGGGACGTATCACTATCCCTATCTGACGCCGATCGTCGAAGACGTGGCCTCTCGCGCCACCGTCTCCATGCCGATGGGCTATGACGAGCCGACCGAAGAGCCAGGTGGCGACTGGACCAATCTGACCGATAGCGGAGCCTTCCACGCCGCCGGCATTCCCTTCATCTATCTGGGCGTCGACTTCCACCCGCACTATCACCAGCCGACCGACACCTATGAGAACATGACGCTGGACTTCTTCCAGGACGCCAGCGAGGCGATCGCGGATTTCGCCCGTCAGTCGGACGCACAGCTGGACATGATCGGCGAGGCTTCGGGGCGGTAAAGAAAACGCTTGAAGCTCTAGTGGCTAGAGAGATTAGGCTTTCCGGCAGGTATTGGATCTGGTCGGAAAGTCTTCACTCATGTCACTGCTCGCAATCGTGCTCTGCGTCTACATCCTGTTCAACGCCATCCTCGCCATCCCCTTCATGATCCGGGCCCGGCGGGAGTTTGAAAGGCAGGGTAAATGGACACCCGCCACAGCCAGCTGGTCAGGGGTCGTGATGCATGGGCAGGCCTTGGCCACACTTGCCTTGGCCATTGTCGATCGGGGAAGTCTCTGGCCGGTCACGGCCGTGAGCCTAGCTGCAGGCGGCCTGTTGCTCGTCGCCGGTGCTGGGGTGATTGCAGCCGGCCGGATCGCTTACGGCTCCCAGAAGCGCGTTTATGGCTTGCTGGAGGATCGCTTGATTGAAGGCGGCATCTACCGGTTTTCCCGCAACCCGCAATATGTCGGCTATGCCGCCATGTTCTTCGGCGCTGCCGCGGCCGCCGGGTCCATCCTGGCGCTGACAAGCTCGGCCCTGTTTGCGCTGATCATCCACGTCTTCATCACGCGCGTGGAAGAGCCGCACTTGGACCGTGTCTTCGCAGCAGCCTATGCCGATTACCGTGCACGGATCCGGCGCTATCTGTAGCCAGGGGCGGACTTATTCCGCTGCTTCGACCAATTGATCCATCAGGCCGGGCATCCAGCCTTCCCAGGCCGCGCGCAGGCGATCCAGCTCCAGCGGGTGGGCACCATTGACGGTCACAGCCGTGCCACCGGCGAGGCCGACCACATGGACGGGAACGCCGTCCGCCTTGGCGTCCTGCAGGATGGCGATGGCGTCTTCCTTGGCGGCGGCCAGGAGATAACGTCCCTGGTCCTCACCGAAGAGATAGCCGTGCATCGGTACCGGGCCTTCATGGGCCAGCTTGATGCCCATGTTGGAGGCCAGCGCCATGTCGGCTGCGGCGCAGGCGAGGCCGCCGTCGGAGAGGTCGTGACAGGCCGAGATGCGACCGGAGCGGATCTGCCCGCGGACGAAATCGCCATTGGCTTTCTCGACATCGAGATCGACCAGCGGCGCGCCGCCATCTTCGCGGCCTTCAATGACCTTGAGATAGACCGAGGCGCCCAGGCTGCCTTCGGTCTCGCCGACCACGATCAGGATATCGCCTTCGCGCATGCCGCCGAAATGGGCGCGCTGGTCCATGTCCGGGATCAGGCCGACCCCGCCGATCGCCGGCGTCGGCGGAATGGCGACACCATTGGTCTCGTTATAGAGGCTGACATTGCCGGACACGACCGGGAAGTCGAGCTTGGTGCAGGCCTCGGCCATGCCGTCGATACAGCCGACGAACTGGCCCATGATCTCTTCACGCTCGGGATTGCCGAAATTCAGGCAATCGGTAATCGCGATCGGGTCGGCACCGGTGGCGGTCAGGTTGCGCCAGGCTTCGGCGACGGCCTGCTTGCCGCCCTCGAACGGGTTGGCGAAACAATAGCGCGGCGTGCAATCGGTGGTGATGGCCAGCGCCTTCCTGGTGCCGTGCACGCGGACGATGGCGGCATCTGACGGGTCTTCCGAGGACGCTGCCGTGTCGGCCATGACATGGCGGTCATACTGTTTCCAGATCCATGCCTTGGAGGCCATGTCGGGGCTCGACATCAGTTTGAGCAGCACCTCGCCCATATGGGAGGGCTGGGCCACGTCCTTGGCATTGAGCTGGGCGCGCACTTCCGGGGCGAAATAGGGGCGCTCATATTTCGGGGCGTCATCGGCCAGCGGCGCGACCGGGATATCGCACACGGTCTCGCCCTTGTGGGTGAGCACCATGCGGCCGGTATCCGTGGTCTCGCCGATCACGGCGACATCGAGTTCCCACTTCTTGAAGATCTCGTAGGCGACGTCCTCGCGGCCCGGCTTCATGATGACCAGCATGCGCTCCTGGCTTTCCGAGAGCATCATCTCATAGGTCGTCATATTGGTTTCGCGCTGGGGCACCTTGTCCATGTCCAGCGCAATGCCGATCCCGCCCTTGTCGGCCATTTCGACCGAGGAGGAGGTGAGGCCGGCAGCCCCCATGTCCTGGATGGCGGCGATGGCGTCGGTGGCCATCAGCTCGAGGCAGGCCTCGATCAGCTTTTTCTCGGTGAAGGGGTCACCAACCTGGACGGTGGGACGCTTTTCCTCGGAGGCATCATCAAATTCGGCCGAGGCCATGGTCGCGCCATGAATGCCGTCGCGGCCGGTTTTTGAGCCGACATAGACGATCGGCTGGCCCGGCTCGGCGCCGCGGGCGTAGAAGATATTGTCGGCATCCGCGAGGCCGACCGCCATCGCATTGACCAGGATATTGCCGTTATAGCCGGCGTGGAAATTGGTCTCACCGCCGACGGTCGGCACACCGACGCAATTGCCGTAACCGCCAATGCCAGCCACCACACCAGAGACCAGATGCGTGGTCTTCTTGTGCTCGGGCGCGCCAAAACGCAGCGCATTCATCAGCGCCACCGGGCGCGCACCCATGGTGAAAACATCGCGCAGGATGCCGCCGACACCGGTCGCCGCACCCTGATAGGGCTCGATGAAGGAGGGGTGGTTGTGGCTTTCCATCTTGAAGATGCACGCCTGACCATCGCCGATATCGATCACACCGGCATTCTCGCCCGGCCCCTGGATGACCTTCTCGCCGGAGGTCGGCAGACGGCCCAGATGGGCGCGCGAGGACTTGTAGGAACAATGCTCCGACCACATGACCGAGAAAATACCCAGCTCAACCAGGTTCGGCGCCCGGCCCAGACGGTCCAGAATGACGGCGTATTCGGCGTCATTGATACCGTGTTCCTTGACAATCTCGGCAGTGACTTGATCCGAGTATTGAGTCATGATGCAACCTCAAGGCGATAATCGAAATGCGCACAAATTTGTGCGCACATTATTGTGTTGTCCCGCGTCCTGCCTTATATCGAAGGAAGGCTCCATGAACGGCAAGGACTTTATTCGCCGCCTGAGAGCCTACGCCAAGGCCAACGGGCTCGATCTCGCAATTTCCCCGGAGCGTGGCAAGGGCGGACACCAATTGGTTCGCCTCGATAATCGGCCGACGACAGTCAAGTCGGGCGAGATCGGCAAGGGCTTGTTGGCCAAGATGTTGCGCGATCTTGCTGTGCCGAAAGAGAAATTCTGAATGGAGCCAGGCATGGACAATGCTGAATTCACGGTTTTCGCCTATCCGGTCCGGCTGCATAAAGATGAAGACGGACGGAGCTGGGTCGAGTGTCGCGACCTGCCCGAGCTGGCGACCGACGGGGCCGACGAAGGCGAGGCCCTGGCAGAGGCCAGCGACGCGCTGGACCTGGTGATTCGGGATCGCTTGCGGCGCGGCGAGGCCGTGCCGGACCCGTCATCGCGCCAACCGGGCGAAAACCTCGTCTGCCCTGATCATGTCACGGCCTATCGTGTGGTCCTCGCGCGCTGGGTCGCCGCAACGGGCCGCGGCGCCCAGAGTCAGCTCGCCCGCCGGCTCGGCAAGGGTGAAACCCATGTCCGGCGTCTGCTGGCACCGAATGGCGGAGCCAGTGTCAAAAGCTTTGTCGAGGCGCTGGGCGCGATCGGGTATGCGGCGGCACCGTCGCTGGCGGTGATGCGGCGGGGTTAAGCGCTCCCCAGCAGGCTCTCAAACAGCGCCAGCCCGTCCGTGCCGCCATGGCCGGCGTCAACGGCGCGCTCGGGGTGGGGCATCATGCCCATGACATTGCCCTGCTCATTGGTGATGCCGGCGATGTCGCGGGCCGAGCCATTCGGGTTCTTGCCATAGCGGAAGACGACCTGGCCTTCGCCCTCGATCCGGTCGAGCGTGGCGTCATCGGCGAAGTAATTGCCGTCATGATGGGCGATCGGCATCAGAAGCCGGGCCCCGGCCTCATAGCGCGAGGTGAATTGCGTATTGGCGTTCTCGACGGTGAGCGGGGCTTTCTCGCAGACGAATTTCAGCCCGGCATTGCGCATCAGCGCGCCCGGCAGAAGGCCGCTCTCGGTGAGAATCTGGAAGCCATTGCACACGCCCAGGACCGGCGCACCGGTCGCGGCATGGGCGACGATCGCCGGCATGATGCTTGAGCGCGAGGCCATCGAGCCGCAGCGCAGATAATCGCCATAGGAAAACCCGCCCGGCACCATCACGAACTGGGTGCCCTCGGGCAATTCGCTCTCCTGGTGCCAGACCATGGCCGGTTTTTGACCCGTGACTTTCTCGATCGCGTCGTGGGCATCACGATCACAATTGGAGCCCGGGAAGACGATGACGGCGGATTTCATGATGCCGGCCTCTCCTACGCCAGTTCGATCGAGTAGCTCTCGATCACCGGGTTGGAGAGGAGTTTGGCGCACATTTCGTCGACTCGGCTGCGGGCGGCTTCGACGTCATCGCCGGTCAGGTCCAGCTCGATCAGCTTGCCCTGGCGGACCGCTTCGACCTCGGCATAGCCCATATTGTGCAGGGCGCCGGCGACAGCAGCTCCCTGAGGGTCCAGAACGCCGGGTTTCAGATAGACGTGGATTTTCGCTTTCACGGGCTCGACTCGCTTGTGCTGGTCACGACATTTGGCCCCTGCATAAAGCGGAGTCGGCCTTGGCGCAATTCGCTGGGCGTGGTGATTCAGCAGGGTTGGTGTGTAGACCTTCTTTCTGCCCCCGCAAAGCGGGGGAAGTGGCCCGACGCGCGAGCGGCGGGACGAAGGGGGCCGAGCGCAGCGAGGAGGGCGGCATTGTTGTCTTGTCAGCCAGCGGGCCTCAGCCAGTTTTCGAGGTCAAGGGCGCCGCAGGCGCCGCTTCGCGGTTCCACCCTTGAGCTCGAAAACAGGCTGAGGCTTACTCCCGGCAAGACATCAATGGATGGTTGGCGCTGGCGCGCACTTTACCCAATTCACCCTCACCATTTTTCCCGGCCGGAGCCCCGCAAAAGCGGGGTGGAGAGCCGGGACCGACGTCACCATCCGGCAAATGATGAGTCTCCCGTTGGTCCCGGATGGCGCTGCGCGCCTCCGGGAAAAATGGATTGGCCCGCAGGGTCAGATCGGGTGAGACGCGCAGCGTTCCTGCATCAGACGTCAGTTACCCACTCCACCTCGCCTTGTTTGGGCGAGGACTTACTTCGCGGCGTCGCCCTTGCCGACATCGCCATTGGCGGCGCCCTGGCCGCTTTCCTTCATGATGCCGAGACGGCGGGCCACTTCGGCATAGGCTTCGGTGACATTGCCCATATCGCGGCGGAAGCGGTCCTTGTCCATTTTTTCGTTGGTTTCGAGATCCCACAGGCGGCAGCTGTCGGGGCTGATCTCGTCGGCGAGGACCGTGCGCACCATGTCGCCTTCATAATGGCGACCGAATTCCAGCTTGAAGTCGACCAGGCGGATACCGGCACCGGTGAACAGGCCGCACAGGAAGTCGTTGACCCTCAGGGTCATCGCCATCATGTCGTCGATCTCCTGATGGGTGGCCCAGTTGAAGGCGGTGATATGCTCTTCCGAGATCATCGGATCGCCCAGCTCGTCCTTCTTGTAATAGAATTCGACGATGGAGCGCGGCAATTGATCGCCCTCGGGCACACCCAGGCGGGTGCTGATCGAGCCGGCAGCAACATTGCGGCAGACCACTTCCAGCGGGATGATCTCGACCTGGCGCACGAGTTGCTCGCGCATGTTCAGGCGCTTGAGGAAATGGGTCGGAATGCCGATCCGGCCGAGGCCGAGCATGATGTGCTCGGAAATCCGGTTATTGAGCACGCCCTTGCCTTCCAGCGTCGCCTTCTTCTGGTTGTTGAAGGCGGTGGCGTCGTCCTTGAAATACTGGACGATGGTGCCTGGCTCGGGACCCTCATAGAGAATCTTGGCCTTGCCTTCGTAAATCATCTTGCGACGGGACATGAGCAGCGCTCCAGCGTCAGAACCGGAAGCCCCCAGCGGACACCCGGTCGTGAAAAAGCACGACGCGGCCCGAATCGAAGACCGGACCGCGTATCGGATGGCGAAAATATCCCTCGCGGCCCTGTGGTGCAATCTCTTGTCGCGGTGCGGCAAGAACCCTGCGCGAGCTTCAGCGCAAAGATTGATTTGGCCGGGCGGCCAAGCTACTCAACGTGGCAACACAACCGTCCCAAACGACCGTCCTCAAGGAGAGACCCATGTCGGGCATCAATGATCGCGAAAAAGGCTTCGAGAACAAGTTCGCCCACGATCAGGAGATCGAGTTCAAGGCCAACGCTCGCCGCTGCAAGCTGCTGGGCCTGTGGGCTGCCGAGAAAATGGGCATGGATGGCCAGGAGGCCGAAGCCTATGCCAAGACCGTCGTGGTCGCCGATTTCGAGGAAGCCGGTGATGATGACGTCTTCCGCAAGGTGCGCGGCGATTTCGACGCCAAGGGCGTCGAGCTGTCCGACCACCTCCTGCGCAAGCAGATGGATGACCTGCTGATCAAGGCGCGCGAGCAGATCCGCTCGGAAGGCTGATCCGCCTCACCGAGGTGACGACGAAAAAGCCCCGGTCAGGCCGGGGCTTTTTTGTGTCTTATGGCCAATCCCGTCACACCCCTTCCGCTTCCAGCCGCTCGACAACATGCAGCCAGCGGTCCAGCGCCTCGCGGATCTGTGTCCGGCCATAATCCATCGTCACCATTTCGAAGACCTGGCCGGTCTCGCGGTCGATCAGCAGCATGAAGCCGGTCGAGCCGGCGGCTTCGTCATAGATGGACAGAAGGCCTTCGGCCTCGGCCATCTCGCGCAGGCTGTCGCGGCGGCCCAGGGTGAAGTCGAACTTCACCCAGTCGATGGCGGCTGTTTCATAGTCTTCGCGGACATCGTCCACCCGCGGTTCGATGATGCGGCAGGCCGAACACCAGGACGAGCGGAACATGGCCGCAACCAGGCGCGGCTCGCTCTCGGGCTCGGTGGTTTCGGCCACTGCGGCACTGTCCCAATCGCCGCGAAAGAAATTGGGGGCCAGGAAGGCGGCCATCAGGCCGATCAGGATGAGGCTCAGGCGCATGATGTCCTACTCCGCCGCTGTGTCGGGTTTGACCAGTCCGGGAATGCCGTCGATCGAGACCGCATTGCTTTCATAGCGTCGCGCCGACCAGTCCTTGTCCGAACGGTGGGCGTTGACGCGGACCAGCTGGTCGCGCTCGCCGGTGAATTCGTAAAAGGGCACGCCCCAGCCGCAACTGTCCTGGATGCGGTCGATCTTCGCCGTGAAGATGGTGCGGGCCTTGGGAAAGTCCGGGAAGAGGGCGAGCTTTTCGGCAAAGCCCTCTTCGTCAAACGAGACAGCTTCGGCCTGGCCATACAGGCGCAATATGTTCGGCGCCCCCTCGAACGCACAGAACATGAAGGTGATGCGGCCATTCTGGCGCACATGGGCCAGCGTCTCGATGCCCGAGCCGCCGAGATCGAGATAGGCGACCTCATTGGGTCCCAGTATGCGGAAGCTGTCATAGCCCTTGGGCGACAGGTTCACATGGCCGCCGTCTCCCGACGGGGCGGAGGCGACGAAGAACATCTTCTGCTTTTCGATGAAGGCGCGGATGCGATCGTCGATATGGGGGTGAGTTTTGGCCATGGGGGGAGTGTAGGGAGGCGCGGGACCGTTCGCTAGCTGGATGTGCGCGACATCACGGAGTTTTGTGTGGTTTGGTCGGCGGCGGCGCGCCGCGCGCGAACCCGTCCATAGACCGCTTGCCGAGATGTCGCCGCATCCGGTTTTCCAGGTCAAGGGCGCCGTAGGCGCCGCTTCGCGGTTGCATCCTTGAGCTGGAAAACCGGATGCGGCCTGCTGGCTGACAAGCGATGTATGGATCGTTGCGAGCCGATGCGCGCGTTCTCAAAGTTCCCGCGGGCGGAGTAGCGAGGCCCTCAGGCCCCAAACACCCGGCCAAAAATCGTGTCGACATGCTTCATGTGATAGGCCTCGTCGAAACAGGCTTCGATCTGGGCATCGCTCATCAGGGCGGTAACGCCCTCATCGGCTTTCAGGTGATCGACCAGCATGCCGCCTTCATCCCAGGTCTTCATGCCATTGCGCTGGACCAGGCGATAACTGTCCTCGCGGGAGGCACCGGCCTGGGTCAGGGCCAGCAGCACACGCTGGGAATTGTGGATGCCGCCATAGGCCTGCAGGTTTTCCAGGCAGCGATCCTCATGCACGATCAGCTTTTCGATCATGGAGGCGGTGCGGTGCAGGGCAAAGTCGAGATGGACATTGGCGTCCGGGCCAATGCCGCGCTCGACCGAGGAGTGCGAGATGTCGCGCTCGTGCCACAGCGCGATGTTTTCCATCGCCGGCACCACCGCCGAGCGCACGAGGCGGGCCTGGCCGGTCAGGTTCTCGGTCAGGATGGGGTTGCGCTTGTGCGGCATGGCCGACGAGCCTTTCTGGCCCGGCGAGAAATATTCCTGCGCCTCACGCACTTCCGAGCGCTGCAGATGGCGCACTTCAACGGCGATATTCTCGATCGCCGAGGCGATCAGGCCCAGCACGGCGAAGTAATTGGCGTGACGATCGCGCGGGATGACCTGCGTCGAGACCGGTTCGACCGTCAGACCCATTTGCGCGGCGACATGTTCTTCCACCGCCGGATCGATATTGGCGAAGGTGCCAATGGCGCCGGAAATGGCGCAGGTGGCGATCTCGTCACGGGCGGCAACGAGGCGAGCGCGGTTGCGGTCGAACTCGGCATAAAAGCGCGCGAATTTCAGACCCATCGTGGTCGGCTCGGCATGGATGCCGTGCGAGCGACCAATGCAGGCGGTGAACTTGTGCTCCATGGCGCGCGTCTTCAGCGCCGCCAAAACCCGGTCCATGCCTTCGAGCAGAAGATCGGCCGACTGTTTCATCTGCACCGCGAGGCAGGTGTCCAGCACGTCCGACGAGGTCAGCCCCTGATGGACAAACCGGCTTTCCTCGCCAACATGCTCGGCCAGATGGGTGAGGAAGGCGATGACATCATGCTTCACCTCGGCCTCGATCTCATTGATACGGTCGACATCGAAATCGACATCCTTGGCCTTCCACACGGCATCGACCGCCGATTGCGGAACCACACCCAATTCCGCCAGCTTCTCCGTCGCGTGCGCCTCGATCAGATACCAGATCTTGTACTTGTTCTGGTCCGACCAGATGGCAGCCATTTCAGGACGGGTATAGCGGGGGATCATTGGCGGGCTCCGCGCGGTGTGGGAATGAAGCGCGGGGGATGCGACGGAATGGCGGAGAGGTCAAGTGTGGGCCCCTCATCCGGCCCTCCGGGCCACCTTCTCCCCAGCTGGGGAGAAGAAGAAAGTGCAGCACCGCCTCTCCCCGACCGGGGAGAGGAATCAAAGGTGAGGGGCGCGCAGCGATAGCTGCGCCATCAAGACTCCAGTCGCGCTAGTTGAGCGTAATGCACGGCTGCGCCAATGACTTCCATCACCGTGTCGATTTCCGTCAAAACGTCATGGTTCCAGAAGCGAAGGACCTGAAATCCCTCGGCTTCCAGCCAGGCGGTGCGGCGGGCGTCATAGTCTTCCTGGTCGCCATGCTGCCCACCATCAGCCTCGATCACGAGCGACAAATCCTTACAGAGGAAGTCCGCAATGAAAGGGCCGACAGGGACTTGCCGTCGGAACTTGGCGCCGTGGAGCTTGCGACCGCGCAGCCGCGCCCACAGCCGGGCTTCGGCCGGTGTCTGCTCGCGGCGCAATCGTCGGGCCCGCTCTCGGTGCGGATGGCGCATGGTGTGAGAGTATCGGTTCGGGTGGCCGTATTGGTGTGATCCCGGTCATGCGCGAAGAGTTTTTGATCGCCCCTCATCCGCCCCTCCGGGGCACCTTCTCCCCAGCCGGGGAGAAGAAGAAAGCCGCGCCGCCTCTCCCCGCCCGGCAAGAAGGCTCAAAGGTGTGGCGCGCGCAGCGATAG
Organism: Maricaulis maris MCS10; assembly: GCF_000014745.1. Classification (NCBI taxonomy): domain Bacteria; kingdom Pseudomonadati; phylum Pseudomonadota; class Alphaproteobacteria; order Maricaulales; family Maricaulaceae; genus Maricaulis; species Maricaulis maris. Next base: position 1,132,143 of record NC_008347.1, read on the forward strand.
CTGCTTTGGCTTCCTGCGTTTAATCCTCGGGCTGGTAGTCCAGAACCTCGGTTGTCACACCGGCACTGGCGTACCAGCCAGGGGTCTCGGTTTCGTCGAGCGCTGCGTATTCGGCCTTGGTATGGGTCAGGATGGCGCGGTGATGGCGCGAAAACCTCCGTGCTGCCGTGCTGGTCACTGCGAAGAAGATGATGCGGATGATTTGGTAGATGACCTCGCGCGGGCTGTGGGGCGGGCCTGGATGGACCAGGCGGTAGCGGTTCACATACTGGCCCAGCGTCTGTTTGCGCCGGGCGATGTGCCAGCCGGTGTAGAGAAGCCAGGCCACCGGTCCGAGCGGTTCGAGGAATTGTCGCGGTTGCCCCAGCCATGCCGGGTCGAGGGCATGACCGGTCTGGTAGGCGTTCATGGCCATGAGCAGGAGCTGGAGCGGAAGGGCGATCACCATTTGGGCGACGGCATAGTCGACCACACCCGCCCGGAAACGTTGTTCGGGCAGGATGGCTTTTAGTGTGGTTCGCACGGGTGGCGCCGGTTCGCAGACGAGGACCAACAGGATCGGGGCGATCAGGCTCACGGCATTGATGTTGGCAAATACAGTGTCCGGCACCACCAGCATATCGCGCAGGATCAGCGCAAAGTCGCTCCAGTCATCTCCGCCCGAAATCCAGCTGTCGTGGAGGATCATCTCCAGAGTGGCCGGAACGAGCCAGAGTAGAACAATGGTCCAGCCTAGGAGGTAACGGTTTACGTTTAGTCTTCGCATCCGCGCACCTTGGCGTGTGAAGCCCCCCTTGGCGAGAGGGATCATTGTCGACCTAATCCGGGGTCCGAAGGAGCACCGCCTCTCCCCGACCGGGGAGAGGAATCAAAGGTGAGGGGCGCGCAGCGGCAGCTGCGCCACTAAAGACTCCCCCAATCCACATCGCCATGCCGATCCAGCGCCTTCGCCCCATCCGGCATTGCGTATTTCAGTCCAGACCCGCAATTGAACAACACGCACTCGGCATCTCGCTCCAGCAGGCCGTCACCCATTGCTTTTTCCATAGCGGCCAGGGTTGCCGCACCCTCGGGGCAGAGCAGCAGTCCGTCCTCGCGTGCGCAGCGTGTGCGGGCGGCTTCGATCGCGACTTCCGACACAGCCAGCGCGGCGCCGCCGCTTTCCCGCACGGCGTCCAGGATCAGGAAATCACCGATCGCCTTGGGGACGCGGATGCCCATGGCGGCGGTCTGGGCGTCGATCCATTCTTCGGCGAGGCGGGTGCCGTCCTCGTAAGCCTTGACGATGGGGGCGCAGCCTTCCGCCTGGACGGCGAACATTTTCGGGCGTTCCGGGCCGATCCAGCCGAGTTGTTCCATCTCGTCGAAAGCCTTCCACATGCCGATCAGGCCGGTGCCGCCGCCGGTGGGATAGAAGATCGCGTCGGGCACGCGCCAGCCCAGCTGGGCGGCGAGTTCCAGGCCCATCGTTTTCTTGCCTTCGATCCGGTAGGGCTCCTTGAGGGTCGAGACATCAAACCAGCCCATCTTCTCCTTGCCGGCCCCGACGAGAGCGCCGCAATGATGGATATAGCCATTGACCTTGAAGACATGGGCGCCCTGCAGCGCCATTTCGCGCAGATTGGCTTCCGGCGTGTCTTCCGGCGCAAAGCACCAGCTCTCCATGCCCATGCGGCTGGCATAGGCTGAGAGCGCGGCCCCGGCATTGCCATTGGTCGGCATGGCCAGCCGGGTGAGGCCGTATTGATGGGCCATGGCGACGGCGAGGGCGAGACCGCGCGCCTTGAAACTGCCCGTCGGCAGGCGGCCTTCATCCTTGACCCAGACCTTGCCCGTTGCTCCGGACACCTTGGCCGTGGCGGGAATGTCGATGAGCGGCGTATCAATCTCGCCCAGGGCACAGACATGGGCGTCGTCGGCTACCGGCAGAAGCTCGCGCCACTTCCAGAAACCGCCATCACGCGACCAGATGGTGTCGCGATCAATGCCGGCCTTCATCGCGTCCAGGTCATAGCGCGCCAGCAGCGGTTTGCCGGCCTTGGACAGATTGTGCGGCTGGTCGGCCTCATAGCGATCGCCGGTTTCCGAACACTCCAGATGGGTGAAGTAATTGGCGGGGGCTTGCGTCATGGAGAGGCTCGTTTGTGGCGGAATGAAAAGGACTTAGCCGAAGACTTGGCCCCAGGCGGCGGCAATGGCAAGGCCGATCCGGTCCAGCGACCAGTCGCGCGTATCCACCGGCTGCCCGGCGAGCCAGGTGCCCCGGACCGCGACCGGCGCGTCGGCGTCGATGGCGGCAACCGGGTCGGTATCAAACCAGGTCAGATCGGCGCGCTTGCCGACCTCGATGGAGCCGATCTCGTCGGCGAGACCCAATTGCCGGGCGGCATTGATTGTCATCAGGGCAAGAGCCGTCTCCGCATCGATCGGCTCACCCAGCGGCTCGCCGGTCAGCGTGCGGCGGTGGACGGGCAGGGCCATCACACGCAGGGCGTCAATGTCGCTCGCTGGATGGTCGCCATGGATCGTCACAACCGCGCCCTGCCGGACCGCTTCGGCAATCGGCATGTAGCGCGCGGCGCGTTCCGGTCCGAACAAGTCTTCCAGCCGGTGACCATAATTGCCGATATGGTCCGGGAAGAAGCCCAGTGAGACACCGAGTGCGTTGGCCCGGCTGATCTGGTCGGGCGTGATCAGGGCGAGATGTTCCAATCTGTGCTGGACGTCTGGATTGGGCGTATGGGTTTGAGCGGTCTCGATGGCATCGAGTGCCAGATCGATGGCGCGCTCGCCCTGGACGTGAAGTGCCATCTGATAGCCAAAGCCCTGCATCTCGCCGACAAACCCCGTCACGCTGTCGGACGGCATGGCCAGCGGCGCCAGCCAGTTTGGTGGCAGGCCAAGTGTGTCCTGGGTCAGTGGCGTATTGGCATAGGGCTCGGCGCTCGCAGCGCCGCCGGCAAAGGGCGAGCCGTCGAGCCAGAGCTTGATACCATTCAGGCGGCGCAGGGCGTGGCGGTCATCCGCTTCGCTGAACATGTCCAGAGCACGACTATTCCGGCTCGGCGCCGTGTAGAGCACCGTATTGAGAGCCGGCCGCTCAGCATGGCTCACCGCGGTGAGAATGCCCAGCGGGTCTTCGGCGCGGCCGACCAGGGAGGCGATGCCGATTGTGGTGTAACCCGCCGCCGCGTACGCGTCATAAGTGCCGTCGAGCAGATAGGTCAGGGCCGCGTCAGAGGCCTGCGGAATACCGGCCATGAGCTGACGCACGGCCGTGACCTCCACCACGCGCCCGGTCAGCGCCCCGCCTTCGCCGCGTTCGAAGAAACCGTCATGCGGGTCAGGAGTGGCGGGTGTGATGCCAGCGGCCTCCAGTGCCGCGGAGTTGGCGAAGGCTTCATGCATCATCTGGGTCAGGATGACGAGCGGCCGGTCCGGTGACAGGGCGTCCAGCTCGGCCAGGCTCGGCGGGGTGAGACCGTCCAGCATGACCGCATCCCAGCCAAAGGCGATGGCCCAGGGCGAGGGGCCGCCGGCTTCTACCCCCTCGGCAATGGCCGCCATGATGGCGGCGCGGTCGCCATGGGTGCGACCCGAAATGTCGATGGCCGTGTCCAGGAGGGCGGCGGCGAGCGGGTGGGTATGCGGTTCGATCAGGCCCGGTGTCAGAGTGCCGCCTTCCAGATCGATCCGGCGCACCCCGCGCGGTGCCGCGGCGAGCACGGTGTCCAGGGCGCCGACCGCCATGATGCGGCCGTCCCGGATGTAAAGCGCCTCGACCGTGCCGGCCTCGCTCATCGTGCGAATGGAGCCATTGTGGAAGACCAGTGCGGCGGGCGCTCGCGGCGATGCCAGCATGATGCCGCAGATGAAGCCGATGAAGACCACAAGGCCGAGCGGCAGGGCGAAGGCGATAAGGGTACGGTGAGTCATGGCTCCACCCTATCAGCGCAAACGCTTGAAGCGAGCAGGCAATGTCGCCCGCATGCGGCAACGCGATTGTGCAGATGGGCGGACGCGCTAAGCTGTCTCATGAGTTCGATTTACGACCATCCACTGCTCGGCGGCCCGCTGGCGATCGTCTGCCCTGGCTGCGACGAACAAGCTGTGTTCTCGACCTCGCATGGCAAGCCCTTGCCGGTGAGGTTGTGCACCGCCACGGGTGAGGTATTGCCGGATAATTGGGACGGGCATGTGCGGTGCAGCGCTTGCGGGCACGCGGCCAGGCATGTGCTCGACTGGCCGTCCGACGCCTGGTTCAAGCTGGATCATCGTGGCGAGACGCTGTGGGCCAAGGATGCCGAAATGCTGGCGGAAATCCGCCGTTTAATCGCTGCCGGCGCCGAGCGCCAGGCAATCAAGAAGGCCAGCACCCATGCCCGCTATCTGGTGCGCATCCCGTCGACCTTCCTCAAGGCAACAGACCGCGAGACCCTGCTCCGCAAGATTGACCGGCTGACCTAGCCCGGCCGGAGTTCGCGCTCTATGCTTCGACAACAGGCGAGGGAGGCACGCATGGCGAAAATCATTGGTGTTGGCGGCATCTTCTTTCACAGCCCGGACCCGGCAGCCCTGATGGCTTGGTATCAGGACAAGCTGGGGCTCGAGATCAATGATTATGGCGGCGCCGACTTCCTGCATGCCGATAGCGGCAAGGCCTTCCCGCAGGGCGCGCGGACCATTTTCTCCGCCTTCAAGACAGGGGCGGATTATTTCAAGCCGTCCGACAAGCCTTTCATGATCAATCTCATGATCGACGACATGGACGGCATGCTGGCGCGTCTCGCCGAGAAGGGCGTTGCCCTGGAAGGCGAACCCCAGGATTTCGACTATGGGCGCTTCGCCTGGGTGATGGATCCGAACGGGACCAAGATCGAGCTCTGGCAGCCGATCGAGCCGAAAGGGTAATCGCGCGTCTTGTCATCCCCGTTGAATGTCCGGCGCAGGCCGGACGCAAGACGGGAATCTAGCTGACTGCAATCACATAGGTCCCTGACTTTCGCCCCGCCTTCGCGGGGCGTCCATCAGGGATGAAAAATTGGGGGGAGTGGTCTTGCGCGCGCGCCTCACATCAACCCCAACGTCTTGAAGCTCGCCGTATTCTCCCGGCCGATCACCAGATGATCATGGACCGCGATTTCGAACGGTTTGCAAATCTCCATCAGTGTCCGGGTCATCTCGATATCGGCCTGGCTCGGCGTGGCATCGCCGGACGGGTGATTGTGCACGAGGATGATGGCCGAGGCTTCGTGGGCGAGGGCGGATTTGACCACTTCGCGGGGATAGACGGGGGCATGGTCGATCGTGCCTTCGCCGAGCACCTCGTCGGCGATCAGCTTGTTCTTGCGATCGAGGAAGAGCACGCGGAACTGTTCCGTCGTGGCGTGTTGCATGGCGGTGCGGCAATAGGCGACCAGGGCCGACCAGGAGGTGATGACCCGGCGACCGATCACCTGTTCGCGAGCCAGGCGCTCCGACAGGGCCTTGATCAGCTTCAGCTCGACGGCGGTCTTTTCCGACACGCCGCGCACCGATGAGAGCTGGCCGACGCTGGCCGAGGCAACGCCGCCCAGATCACCAAAGCGGGCGATCAGGTCTTTCGCGATGGGTTTGACGTCGCGGCGCGGGATGCATCGAAACAGGTAAAGCTCCAGCAATTCATAATCGTGAAGTGCGAGTCCACCCGCTGAGGTTAGTTTTTCGCGCAGCCGGTCTCTGTGGCCTGTATGGGTTGCCGACGCGGTCATTGGTTCAGTTGGTGGAATAGGGGGGCTTGTCGAGGCCCTTGGGCGACTTGGTGAAAATCTCGACGCCGTCGGCGGTGACGCCGACGGAATGCTCGAACTGGGCCGAGAGCGACTTGTCGCGGGTTACGGCGGTCCAGCCGTCGGACAGGACTTTCACGTCGGCCCGGCCCAGATTGAGCATGGGCTCGACGGTGAAGAACATGCCTTCCTTGAGCTCGGGGCCTTCGCCATGCTCGCCGAAATGCAGCACATTCGGGCTGTCATGGAAGTTCTGACCCAGGCCATGACCGCAAAAGTCGCGGACTATGGAGCAGCGGCGCTCCTCGGCATATTCTTGGATGATGGCGCCGATCGTGCCCAGGGTGACGCCCGGCTTGATCGCATTGATGCCGGCCATCATGGCTTCATAGGTCGTGTCGACCAGCAGTTCGGCCTTCCGGCGCGGCTCGCCGATTGTGTACATGCGGCTGGTATCACCATGCCAGCCATCGACCACCACGGTCACATCGATATTGACGATGTCGCCGCTTTTCAGCGGTTTGGGACCAGGTATGCCATGGCAGACCACATGGTTGAGCGAGGTGCACAGCGAGTGACGGTAGCCGCGATAGAACAGGGTCGCCGGCATCGAGCCGTGATCGAAGGCGTATTCGCGCGCCAGCTTGTCCAGGTAGGCCGTTGTATTGCCGGGGCGTGCGTGCTCGACCAGCATGTCGAGAATTTCGGCAGCCAGACTTCCCGCCTTGCGCATGCCTTCAAACGCCTCAGGCCCATGAAGCTTGATGCGGCCATCACGCGGGCTCGCGGTGTCGATATCGGTCACGGTCTCGTAGGCAGTCGTCAAGTCGGTACTCCTTCAAGACCCGCTTATAAACAGACCGCGCGCCGTTTGGAACGGCGCGCGCCTGCATTTCTCAGCCTGCGGCTTGAAGTCTACTCGGCGTCACCACCAAAGAGGTTGCCGAAGAAGCTGTCATCATTCCAGGCCGGCCGCACGTCACTGTCAGCAATTTCGCGGGCGATCATGTAGTTGATGTTGGCGAATTTGGCGCCCTGCTCGAACAGGACTTCCAGCTCGCCGTCCAGTTGGTCGGTCGGACGGTGGTAATGCGTGGTCAAGAAGCCCATGAAGCCTTCGCCCTCGTCCCAGCGCGGATCCGGCGAGGAGAAGCCGGTCATCAGGAAGAGCGACGGCACGCCTTCGCGAACGAAGTTGTAGTGGTCCGAGCGCACAAAAAGTGACTGCTCCGGCAGCGGGTCTTCACTCACCATGATGCCGAGGCGGTCGGCGGCACGGCTGGCGATCGGTCCGAGATTGGAGTGATTGGCCCCGAAGGCGATCACGTCCGCGAAGTCATAGACGATCACGGGCATGTCGAGATTGACGTTGGCGACCATCTGCTCGGCCGGAACCGACGGGTTGCGGGCGAAATGCTCCGAACCCAGCAGGCCCTTCTCTTCCGCGGTCAGGGCGACAAAGACGATTGAGCGACGCGGGGTGCCTTCTTCCAGGAAAGTCCGGGCCGTCTCAAGCATGATGGAGATGCCAGACGCGTTGTCGACGGCGCCGTTACAGACTTCATCGCTCTCGTCGGTGGCGCGGCAGGACCCGCCGGCTCGCATGTGCTCGGTCACGGAACCGATATGGTCGAGATGGGCCGACAACACGACAATCTCATCGGCCAGGACCGGGTCGGAGCCGCGGATCATGCCCACCACATTCGGGTCGTTGAAGGGGTCAGATAGGGTGCGCTGGCGGATGGTTGCGGTGTGGGGCAGAGCGAAGCGCGGATAGGTCGGCTCGTCGGCGGACATGGCAGCCTGGACATCCTCCAGGCTCATGTCGGCGCCTTCAAACAGGCGCGCGGCCAGTTCGGCGGTGACATTGGCCGAGGCCTGAACCGTGTCATAGCCAGACGGGCCGGTCGCCGCGGTCAGGCGTACGCTCGGGCGGCTGCCGAAGCCGGCTGCAAAATCAGTCAGTCGCTCCTGCGTCCAGCCGGTGATCGAGATCATGCCGATGGCACCGTGGGCGGCTGCAACATTGCGCTTGGTGGTGCCGGAATTGTGGTGGGCACGTTCCTCGGACAAACCCTCGAACACATTCTCGGGCACACCGCCCATGACAACAACGATACGACCGTCGACGTCGAGGCCGTCATAGTCATCATGGCCGCGATTGGCAGCTGAGACGCCGTGACCGACGAAGACGAGCTCGCCGGCGACTTCCGCCTCCAGAACACTCGGATTGGTACCGATAAAGGCACCCGTGCCATGGGCGAAGGTTTCGCCGTCCAGCGTGAACTGGTTGTAGTCGGCATCGGGACGCACTTCCTGCATCGGCACGTCGGCGAAATAGGTGCCGTCATCGCCGGCCGGCTCGAGGCCCAGAAGGCGCATTTGTGCGGCGACGTAATTTGCGGCGATTTCATAGCCGTCCGTACCGGCATCGCGGCCGGCGAGGTAATCGGATGCCAGAAAGCGGATATGCGCTTCAATATTCGTGGCGCTGACATTCGGCATGAAGGCCGCGTCAGCAGTGTCTGTCGTGTTGTCGGTCTCGACCGAGCAACCCGCCAGAGCGAGTCCGGCAATAGCCGTAATGAGATACTTCATGAAAGCCTCCCCCAAAGAGGTGTTGGTGTTGCTGCGGACTATAGGGGGCAGGGGCTAGGGGACAATCTCGGCGGATTGTTAACTTTCAGTCACAAGCGCGGCCGCGACGGACGGCAAGACCGAGTAGTGGTTTGAAAAGATTGGCGTCATACGAGCTGGCCGACCGGTGGACAGCTGGAAGCAGACGACCTTTGTCAGGGCACGAAACACAGTTGCGCCGTCGCTGGCGCGGCGGAACTGGTAGCGGCGCTCGGCCCGCAGGCGCCTGTCCGACTGGCTGATCCAGACCGCGCAATCGATTTCGTCGCCTTCGCGGACATGTCCCAGATAGTCAGCCTCGGTGCGAATGATGGCGATGCCGCGATCGTCCTTTGCGCAGGCTTCCATGGAATACGCCTCACCCTTGGAGAACCAGTGCGTCCAGGCGGCCTCGTCTGCCCATTCCAGATAGCGCGCATTATTGGCGTGACCGAAGCTGTCGATGTCTTTCCCGGTGACGGTGATGCGGTGAATGTAAGGCTCTGGCAGATCCCAGCCATTCCAGTTGTCGCTCATTGGCTCAGCTCCACACGCATGGGGCGGTGGATGATAACCGCCGTCGGTGAGACCTCGCAGGCATAGGCGAGCACTTCAACCCCGGCGGCCGCGCTGTCGCGCAAGGTCCGGGCATAGACCGGGTCGATATCTTCGGCCGGGCGCAGGACATCGCAATCGCTGCGCTGGACGATGAAGAGCTGCACTGCGCGCTCACCCGCCTGTACCTGATTGGCCAGCTCGACCAGATGTTTGGCACCGCGCGAGGTCACACCATCGGGAAATTCGGCGATGCCGGGCCCACGCTGCCAGTGGACATTCTTCACCTCGACCCAGCAGGGTGGACGGTCATTGCCTTCCAGCAGCAAATCGATGCGGGAATTCTCGCCATATTTCACCTCGCGGCGCAGGCTGTCATAGCCGGTCAGCTCGCTGATCACGCCCGCATTCACGGCCTCTTCCGCCAGCGAATTGGCGAGATTGGGCAGGGCGCCGATCAGAGTGCCTTCTGCCTCGACCAGCTCCCAGGTGTATTTCAGCTTGCGCTTGGGATTGTCCGAGCGCGACAGCCAGACGGGAAGGCCCGGCGTCTTGATGCCGGTCATCGCCCCGGTATTGGCGCAGTGCGCGGTCACGACTTCGCCGTCCGCCAGCTCGACATCGGCGAAGAAACGCTTGTAGCGCTTGACCAGGCGGCCTTCGATCAGGTCGGTCGGAAACTTCATGGCTTGGACTTCCTGTCTGCCGGGACATATAGGACCTTGAGAGATGTGACTTAAGGACGATTCTCATGGCCACGGGCAAACGTGTGACGGCAGCGGTTCTTCTCATTGGCGACGAGGTCCTGTCCGGTCGTACCCAGGACAGGAACCTCAACCAGATCGCCCGCTTCCTCGCCCCGCTGGGGATCAATGTGATGGAATGCCGCGTCGTGCCGGACGAGACCGACGTCATCGTCGACGCCCTCAACACACTGCGGGCCGGCCATGATTATGTCTTCACCACCGGCGGCATCGGTCCGACCCATGACGACATCACGGCCGACGCTGTAGCCGCGGCCTTTGGGGTCGGCATCGATGTCCGCGCCGATGCGCTGGCGATCATCGAGGACTGGTATGCCAAGACCCAGACCCCGGTCACCGAAAGCCGCAAGCGCATGGCCCGCATCCCCGATGGCGCCAGCCTGATCGTCAATCCGGTCACTGGCGCACCGGGCTTCCAGACCGGCAATGTCTTCACACTGGCCGGTGTGCCCTCGATTGTCGCCGGCATGCTCAATGATATCGATCACCGGCTTGAGGGCGGAGCGGTGACGAAATCGCGCTCGGTCAAGGGCGATAATCTGCGTGAGGGGGATGTCGCTGAAGCGCTGGGTGTGCTGGCGAAAGAATTCCCCGAAGTCTCGATCGGCTCCTATCCGTATTTCCTCGAAGTGAAGGCCGGCGAGATCAAGCGCGGCACCCATCTCGTTGCCCGGGCCACGGATACCGACCAGCTTGACCAGGTGATCGAGCGCATCGCGGCGATGGTCGAGGCGGTGGGGATCACGCCGCGGATTGATCCGGTGGATTGAGGTAAGCGCCCGCAGGTACGGCTCACCGATTTTCCTCCCCACATTGTGGGGAGGTGTCGCGCCCGAAAGGGCGCGACGGAGGCGCCGCCGCAGGCGGAATGCCACGCTTCCACCTCGCTATGCTCGGCCCCAACGACCCGCCGCTACGCGCCGGCCCACTTCCCCACAATGTGGGGAAGAAAAGTCGCAACTTATCCCCGTTGCGCAGCACCTTCCTTCTCCCTTGGGAGAAGGTGCGCGTAGCGCGGATGAGGGGGGATGCTCCCTGTTTTTACTGGGATTTACCCCTCACCCTGACCCTCTCCCGGGGGAGAGGGAAAGCACCTTGCCGCACAAAATCCAGAAAACTTGTCCCCACCCCCTCCACCCAGCGCGATAATGCCCTCGGTTTTCGGGACGGGAGGCACGAGCTCAGTCACTTGTGCCCGGAAACGAGCGGAGCCTGTCCGCGCGTTGGATGTGACATTCCATAGCTCCGGCAGGGCGTGCGACCAGGTCGCGGGGCACTAAACGACCGACCCCATCTACCTGACGCATTGGAATCGGGGGCGAGAGCGTCCGGGAAATCTCCGAGAACGGGATGTTGGCGATGTCACGTTTTTCAAATCAAACCGGTTGACGGCATTGGCCGGCATCCCGTTCCCCTCCCACCCAAACGCCAGGCGATGTCGCCGTGGCGATGCGGGTGCTTGCGGGCGGGGCTGCCTGCCCCGAATTAGCCCTGATTTCGACTTGTCGTTGTCCCGGACCCGGCCCAGTCTGACCGGTGAGGGATTTTGGGACCGGAAGGGGATTCCATGAAACGCGTTCTTTTGATTGGTACGGCTGGCCTGGCCATGCTCGCAGCCTGTACAGCGACCGTTGCACCGCCAACGGCCCCACCTCCGCCACCGGCACCGCCACCCCCTCCGCCGGCGCCCTTCATGTCGGAAATGGTCACCGTGACCGGGTCCCGTGTCCGCAGCTCGGCCTATCGCAATGACGCGATTGCCGGCGTTGCGAATTTCACGATGCCCGATCAGCTGGTCGTCGACCGCGAACGCTATGAAGACGTCGATCCCAATCCGGTGATGTCAACGGCTGATGAGCCGGTCTCGACCTTCTCCATCGATGTCGACACGGCCAGCTATTCGCTGGTCCGCAACTCGCTGGAGGCCGGCCGCTTGCCGCCGACCGATGCCGTGCGGATCGAGGAGATGGTCAATTATTTCGACTATGACTATGCCCTGCCGCCGGGACCCGACGAGCCGTTCGCGACCCATGTGACGGTCACCCCGACGCCGTGGAATGCCGACACCCAGCTGATGCATATCGGCATCCAGGGTTATGAGATCATTCCCGACGAACGGCCGCGGGCCAATCTGGTCTTCCTGATCGATGTATCCGGTTCGATGAATTCACCCGACAAGCTGCCGCTGGCTGTCCAGGCCATGCACTTGCTGGTTGATGAATTGCACCCGGACGACACCGTGGCCCTGGTTGTCTACGCCAGTGCCAGCGGGGTCGTATTGCCGCCGACCGAGGCCCGCAATGCCCGCGAGATCCACCGCGCACTCGACAGTCTGAGCGCAGGCGGTTCAACCGCCGGCGGGGCCGGTCTGGCGCTGGCCTATGACCTCGCCGAACAGAATTTCGACGAGGACGCGGTCAATCGGGTCATGCTTCTCACCGATGGCGATTTCAATGTCGGCGTGACCCAGGATGAGCGTCTGGAAGACTTTGTCGCCCGCAAGCGCGATAGCGGCATCTACCTGTCGGTGATGGGCTTTGGTCGCGGCAATTACAATGACCAGATGATGCAGACCATCGCCCAGGCCGGCAATGGCACGGCGGCCTATATCGACAGTCGCCAGGAAGCCCGGCGCATGCTGGTCGAGGAAAGCTTCTCCTCGCTCTTTACGATCGCCAATGACGTCAAGATCCAGGTCGAGTTCAATCCGGCCCGTGTCGCCGAATACCGGCTGATCGGCTATGAGACCCGGCTGCTTGACCGGGCCGATTTCAACAATGATGAAGTCGATGCCGGCGAGATCGGTTCGGGCCATTCGGTCACCGCGATCTATGAGATTGCCGCGCCGGGATCGGAAGGCGTGCTGATGGAGCCGCTGCGCTATGGCGGAGCGACGACGGTCGAGCCGGACCTGGACGGCGAGTATGGTTTCCTGCGTCTGCGCTACAAGCGGCCGGGCGAGGATGAAAGCCGCCTGATCGAGCGCGCGGTGACCGATGCCGACACGGTCGACGATGTCGGCGAGGCCTCGCAGGAGGCCCGCTTCTCGATCGCGGTCGCCGGTTTCGCCCAACGCTTGCGCGGTGATGCGTATCTCGCGGAGGGCTATGACTGGGCCGCGATCCGCGAAAGCGCTGCCGGGGCGATCGGTGAAGATGAATTCGGTTACCGCGCCGAGTTTCTCGACCTGGTCGATCGGGCCCAGGCCGCCGATGAGGCTCGCGACAAACCCTGATCCGGGCGGGCCTGACACAAACGAAAAGAGCCGCACCCGGGAGGGTGCGGCTCTTCCTGTTTCAGGCTTCAGACCTGTCCGGGATCAATCGCCGAACTGGTAGTAGAAGCGTACGCCAATGGTGCGCGGCGGGGCCACGTTGGCGTAATGGCTGCGGACCGAATGACCGTTGATGGTCTGGTTCGACAGCGCCGTGCTGCGAATACCGGTTTCGATGTATTCATTGCCGATATTGTTGATGAACAGCGTCGCGCCCCAGTCGCCGGCGTCATAATTGATCGAGCCATTGGCGACGAAATAGCTGTCCAGCGTGGAGCTGCTGCCGCGACCGCCGGTGCGGGTCAGGATGTCACCCTGGTAGGAGATGCCCAGATTATAGTTGAGCTGGGCACCGCTCGCCATGTCGACGCTGTAGCGACCAAAGACCGAAGCCTGCGTTTCCGGAGAGCCGGGAAGGCGGTCGCCGGACTGGCCATCCTCGAACGCCGAGCCGAAGCCTGGTGTGTTGATGGTGCGGATCAGGAAGGGCACATCAGCGGTCAGTTCCGACTGGGTGAAGGAGTAGGTGCCGCGCAGTTCGAAATTATGTGCGACCTGCCAGGAACCCTGCAGTTCGAAGCCCTTCGATTCCGCACCAGCCGCGTTGACCGTGATCGGAATATTGGCGTTCACCGTGGCCGAAGACACCTGCGGATCGGTCCACTCAACCAGGAAGATGGCGCCGTTCAAGACAATGGCACCATCGGCCCAGGTCGTCTTGGCACCGAGTTCGTAATTGGTCGTTTGATCCGGGCCGTACTGGCGCTCGTCAAACTGGGCGATGTCGCCGGCATTGGGGCCATATTGCTGTCCCGGTGCCAGGGCACAGGCGCCCTGGGTCGCGGCCGGATCATAGGCCGCGCAGGTTCCCAGACCGTTGGAGGCACCGATCCGATAGCCCTCGGATACGGTGAAATAGGCCAGGATTTCGTCCGACACATCATAGGCGATGTTGAACTTGTAGAGGAAACCGTCATCCGACTGGGCCAGCGCCGGATCAAAGGCGAGATCGCGGATCTCGTCGATGGTCAGCGGGGTGTAGGTCGGGGCTTCAAACAGCGGGAAGTCCACCGTGGAGACAGATTCCAGCTCGTACTCGTAATAGCGACCGCCGACGGTCACCGAGAGACGGTCCGTGATGTCCCAGCCCAGTTCGCCGAAAAGGGCGCTTTCGGTCAGCTGGGTGTTGCCGGTGGAGAAATACTCCAGATCGGTCGGGTTTTCGGTCAGACCGAAGCCGAAATTGTCGTTCACATACTCGGAGTAATTCGGGGTGAACTCCTGCGAGGACCCGACGAATTCCGCCTTGTTGTAGTAGTAGCCGACAATCCAGTTGAACTGGCTCTCATAGGTCGAGACAAGGCGCAGTTCCTGATTGAAGAACTCGTCCTCTCCCAGCTCGTGCGTGAAGGCGGTGAAATTCGGGAAACTCTCATAGGAGTATTCCAGCGAGATCAGCAGGTCGGTCTGGTCACGCTGACCGTCCTCGCTGTAGCGACCGAAGCCGGTGGCCGAGGTCAGCTCGGCAAAACCGAGATCGGCGGTCAGCTCGAGGGCCAGCAGTTCATTGTTGCGCTCGATCGGCTCAAGCACACGCAGGGCGGACTCGTAAGCGCTGGCCGGGACCGGCGAACGACGCGAGGAAATCTGGCGACCTTCAATGTCCTGGTTCTGGAAATAGTAGGTGGCAGTGGCGTCGAGCCAATCGGTCGGCGCCCAACGCGCCGCGATGCGGCCGGAGAGGGCCTCTTCACCGTCGGCATCGGCGACCGGTGCCAGGTTTGCCGCAACATCGGCCGGATCGTTGAAATCCGGATTGGGGTTGGACACGCCGGGCTCGCGGACGCGATAATTATAGTCGGTGAAGCCGCTATCATGCAGCACGTCAAGCGAACCGCGGATAGCGAATGTGTCTGATACGGCGTGGTTGAAAGTGAAGCCGATATCGGCAGACGGCGAGTTGGCTTCGGAATACTGGTAGAAGGAGGAGCGGACCTGCAGCATGTTGCTGTCGAAATCCGGACGGTTCGGCAGATAACGGATGGCCCCGCCCAGCGTGCCGGCACCATAGAGGGTGCCCTGCGGCCCGAGCAGGACTTCGACGCGCTCGAGATCATTCATCTTGAGATCGATGAAGAGCGGGATTTCACCGAGATAGGTTGCCACGGTGCCGCCACCGCTATTGTCGCCATCGCCCGAACCGATCGGGTCGGCGTTCAGGCCGCGCACGATGATCGGATTGCCCTGGCGGCCGCCGCGATCGACAATGTTGATGCCCGGCACATAGGCGAGGGCGTCCGCGAGATCCTCGAAACCCTGCTCTTCAATCTGCGACCCGCCGATGGCAGCAATGTTGAGCGGAACGTCCTGCACGGTTTCGGAGCGGCGCGTCGCGGTGACGACGATGACGTCCTGGGACGTGCCGGTCGACTGGGCTTGCGCCGTGCCTGCGACCGCCATTCCGGCGAGCGGAAGGGCGAGCACGCTGATCGAACAGGCGAGACGTGAGCGGAGTGTCGCTCGGGTTTTTGCGGCCATGACTGGATTCTCCGAATGAAATTGTGCCTTAATCATGGTCTGTCGTGCCAAACGAAAGCAATTGCCGGGCGTTAAATTCGTGTCACATTTCCGTTTTCTTTTCAGACCTGTTGCACGGGCGACACGCTGCGTCCGCGAACGGCCTTCGCAATTGCAGCATTTCCGCGTCTGTGGCCGTCTGCATAGCCGACTGGCAAGTCAATGAAGCCTCAAACCGAATCGCAACTTGAATCGGCAGCGGCGGCATTGGGCGCCCGAGACTATCGCCAAGCCCACCGGCTGTGCATGTCGGTGTTGCAGACCCAGGGGCCGAATGCCGAGGCGTTTTTCCTGCTCGGATTGCTCACGGCCGATCACGATAATCACGCCAAGGCGGTGGATATATTGGACAGGGCAATCGCCCTGGACAGCGGGGACTCCCGATTTCATGCCCATCGCGCCAAGTCATTGCTGGCGCTTCAACGCCGCGACGCGGCGGCTGATGCGGCGCAAAAAGCGGCGGAATTGGGTCCCCGCGATGCGTTGACCTTTGACACGATCGGCGTGGTCTTCACGCGTCTCGGCGATCATGCCTCGGCCATCGGACTGTTCGAAGCGGCGGTCAGGCAGGACGGCCAGCGGGCGGCGTATCACTACAATCTCGCCGCGTCGCGCCAGTTCGCTGGCGCATTCGATCTCGCTGCCGCTGGCTATGAGCGTACGCTCGAGCTGGAACCCGGCCACGTCAAGGCGTTGTCAGCGGTGGTCGGCTTGCGACGCCAGACCGAGGCCGACAACCGGCTCGATGCGCTGGAATCGGCGTTCAAGGCGCGAGACAAAAATGATCAGGAAGCCCAGCTGCATCTCGGCCATGCCATTGCCAAGACGCTTGAAGACCTGGGTCGGCACGACGAGGCGCTCGACTGGCTGGGCCGCGCCAAGGCGGTTGTCAGTGCGGTACGCCAGTACGACGCCCGGGTCGATGCCGATCTGTTTGCTGCGGCGGCCCGCACGAGCGAGACGAGCCCCAGCCCGGCCGCGCCCGGCTGGGACAGCGACCGGCCAGTGTTCATTGTGGGGCTTCCCCGGACCGGGACGACACTGGTCGACCGGATTCTGGCGGCGCATCCCGCGGTTCGACCGCTGGGTGAGTTGTCGAACTTTGCCCTCCTGGCGAAGCAGATGGCCGGGACGCCAGGCCCGTATGTCATGGATGCGGCGACGATCGGGGCGACAACGTCCATCGACCCGAAAGCCCTTGGCCAGGCCTATGAGGCCAGCGTGGCCGGCCTCGCCGGTGACGCCGCGCGCTATACCGACAAGATGCCGCTCAATATTGTCTGGGCCGGGCACATCCATCGCGCTTTGCCGAATGCCCGCATCATCTGTCTGCGCCGCCACCCGCTCGACGCCTGTCTCAGCAATTACCGCCAGCTCTTCGCGACCAGCTTTTCCTATTACAATTACGCCTACGAGCTGACCGACTGCGCCCGCTACTATCTCGAGTTTGACCGGCTGCGAGGCCATTGGGCGGCCAGCCTTCCGGCCGACCGCTATACCGAAGTCGCTTATGAGGACATTGTCGGTGACCTGGAGGGCGAGGCAAGGCGCCTGATCGAACATTGCGGCCTTGACTGGGACCCGGCCTGCCTCGACTTCCACAACCAGGCCGGCAGTGTGGCAACCGCGAGCTCGGTCCAGGTCCGCCAGCCGCTCTATTCCAGCTCAATCGGTCGTTGGCAACGGCACGCCGAAGCGCTGATGCCGGTGCGGTCCATTCTCCGCGATGGCGGTGTGATCGACGCGGACGGAAACTGGCTGCGCGACACCTGAACCACCCTATGGCCAGTGCGGCGAAGCCGTGTAGGATTGCCCGATACCGACCTGCGGGCGTGGCGGAATCGGTAGACGCAGCAGACTTAAAATCTGTCGACCGCAAGGTCGTGCCGGTTCAAGTCCGGCCGCCCGCACCAGCTTTCCATGCTGTCGTCGGTCGCCCTCGGCGGTCAGGAGCCGACTCCTCCAAGCCGTTCCGCCTTCCTCCGCCGGACCATCATCCATAGCCGATGGACGGTCAGATAGACGCCGGCCAGGCCGAACAGGATGGCGATGATCGAGGTCACCTTGATCCACCAGGAATTGAAGTTCTCCCGGCTCGACCAATCCATGATGTGTATGCCCCAGAAAACGTCATAGACCCGCCAGGCAGTGGTGCGCACGGCGCGCAGCTCGCCGGTCTGGCTGTTGATGTAGAAGGTGACCGGCGGCGTGGTGTCTCCGGCCTCGAAATCAATCCGCCAGGCCGGGACGGAGAGGCCGGCTTCGCGTGGTGGCTCGGCAATGCGGTTGATGGCGCTGATCTCACCCAGCCCGTTCTGGCGCGCCAGGGCGATATTGCGGGCGAGCTCGGCACTGATCGGCGACAGGCTGTCACCGCTTCGGGCGTCGATCATGACCGGCCCCTCGCCGGTCTCCAGCTGCCAGACCGGTTGGCCTGCCAGCCAGCCGGTTCGGGCCGACACGACTTCGCTGGTCTGCGCATTGATGATGCTGGCGAGCGGCAGGGCCCCGTCGCTCCAGTCGATCGCTCGTTCGCTCACCTCGTGACGCAGATGCTCGCCCCGAATCTCCTCGATCGGGATGATGACCATCACCAGGCCGGAGATCAGCCACAACATCACCTGCACGCCAAAGGCCACGCCCAGCCAGAGATGGATCTGGCCCATCAGTCGAAAGAGTTTCATGTCTCGTCCTCCATTGGGGCCGCACCGGGCCTGCCGGCGCGGCCCTGATCCGGTCTAGCCTCGAATGGCGAGGCGCAGGCCGAAAGAACGGCCATAGCCGGGCAGTCGCTCACCGAGGCCGATATCGGACCCGGCATTGCGGTTGACCCCGGCAAGATGGTCACGCCAAGGCTGATCCAGCAGGTTTTCCACGCCCAAGGCAAGCGAAACGCCCGGCCGGACGTCCCAACGACCATACAGGTTCGCCACGACCTGGCCCGGCGTGGCCGTTTCGCCATTGGCCAGCGACACGTCGTCCTGCCGGGCGGTCGCCAGGCTCTCCAGCGTCACCGTCCAGGTCTCGGCGTCATAGCTGGCACCAATCCGCAGGTGTGCCGGCGCGATGCGGTAGAGGTCGTCCTTGATGTCGCGGCGCTTGCCCCGCACCCAGCTGACGGCCCCGTCGAGACGCCAGTGAGCATCGATCCGGTAGCCGAAATTAGCGTCCAGCCCGAACAGTTCGGCATCGACATTGGCAAAGCGCAACGGGGTGGGGTCGCCATTCATGGCCGACACCATTTCGACCGGCGAGTTGATCAGGCCCGGCGTCGCGTCGAAGGGCACGCCCTGGATATAGTCGTCGATACGGCGGATGAAGAGGGTCGGGCGGGCATAGGCCTGAGCATTGGACCAGTCCAACCCGGCCTCGGCGATCCAGGCGGTCTCCGGCTCCAGCTCCAGGTCACCGACATAGGTATTGCCGTCCGCCAGGCCACCGCTGGCTGCAGTTGGCAGCCAGGCGAAGCGCTCCAGATAGCCGGGCGCGCGGGTCTTGCGGGCGAGGTTGAGGCGGACCGTAACTGTCTCCGACAGCGGCCGCCACAGGCGCAGGGCCGCATCAAGCGTGCTGCCCTGCCAGTCGCGATCGGCCATATTGGCAACCATGGCGAGCATGCCCGGCATGGCGGGCACTGCGCTCCCCGTTGCGGCGAGGCCGGCGCTCGCCTCGTGACGATCGACCCGCAGGCCAAGCTCGCCCTGCCATCCGGCTATCATCGGGCCGCCCCATTCGACGAAGGCGCCGGTCCGGGAGAGGTCGATATCAGGCAGGTTGTGCAGGTAGAAATCCGCATTCATCGGATTGGTGATGGTGACGTCGTGGGCGATGTCGGCATGGTCTATCCCGGCCCGCAATTCGCCGCCCATGGCGGCAAGGGCGAGAGCGGCCGAGAGGGTGCGGCTCTCGGCATAGGCGAAGGTCTCGCGCCACATCATTGGTGATCCCGGCGCCGGGCGCAGCGAGAAGTTATTCATGCCATGACCGACATCACTCCAGCCGGCCGCCAGGTCCAGGCGGATCGAGTCGAAGGCGCCGCGATAGGCAATCCGTGCGGTGTCGGTGTCGATGAAGCGGATATCCATTGAGAAGGGCGGATTGCCAGTCCGGCCGGTCTCGTTGCGGCGCAGGTCGACGGACAGGGTGTGCGAACCCGAGCGCCAGGCGGCGCCGAAACCGTAAACGCTGCGCTCATACGCGCTGCCGTGGATCGTGCCATAGGGTGTTTCGCGATCGCCGCCGGTCTCATGAGAGCCGAGGACATGAACACGCAAATTGTCATTGGACAGCCCGACAAGGCCGCCAATGGCGCTGCTGGCATCGGCTGAGCGGGCAGCCAGGGTGAGGGTGTGGCTGAGGCTGAACCCGGCCTGGTCGGTGAAAGTGCTGGTGATCAGCGAGGCGTCGAAGCCGCCGCCCAGGCCCGGCCCGTCGCTGACCGGGCTGACACCGCGCGCAAACTCGATCCGCTCGACCAGGACAGACGGCGCATAATGCAGTGGCGGATCCATCAGGTTGGGGCCGCCGGAGGCGATCATCTGATCATTGACCCGGATATTCAGCCGCGGCCCGAACAGTCCGCGGTACTGGAGTTGGCCGGACAGGGCGCCGTTGGCAACCGCCGCAGCGCCCGGCAGCCGGGCAAGGAGATGGGTTGTGTCCGGCGCGGCGATGACAGGCTGTTCCTGCGGGTCGAGCTGATCGCGCGTCGGGCTTTGCAGGCGCGGCGTGCTGACCGTGATGATGTCGGTCAGCGGGTTGTCTGCGGATTGGGCAAATGCCGCAGGGGCCATGAGGGCCAGGCCAGCGGACAGGGCGAAAAAGGCGCAGCTGTGCTGCAGGGAGAAACGGGACATGTAAACGCTCCAGGGCGCACGCCGGCGACTGCCGGTCGGGCCGTTGATTCAGAAGGGTAAGGACGGAATCAGAGCGTGGCTGGCGGGCCCCGGGCCGGCGGCCGGGCTTGCTGGCGCGCGACAGCAACCCGTACGGTGCGGGCGGGTGTTGCGAGCGGGAAGTCATTGGGTGGCGGAGCCAGGTCCGCGACTTGTGGCAGGGCCAGTAGCGAGGTCGCGGCCGCAAAGGCGCAATGCTGGGCCGTATTGCCGGTCTGCCCGTCACCGGGCTCTTCGCTGAGCTCGCCGCTTTCCAGGTCTAGCCAGCGTGTGATCGAGCCCTGGCCGGTACACAGGACAACGGCCAGCTGGCCGCTATCACTGCGATCGAGCATATAGCCGCGCGGGATGGCGGATTGTTGCACAGCGGCGATGACCGCGAGGGCAAACAGCCACCGGGCAAGGATACCGCGCATATGTCCCAGATCCGACATCATGGGCCGCCGGTAGCACTGGTCATCCGGCTTTGCCATGCGTCAAATCACACCGCTTGCCGGTCTGGCACGCCGTTTCGGCAATACCTGCAGCGGGTCAGGTGTCCCGATGGCGGCCGGATTTGCTGTGGTGCTGATATCGACCCGGGTGCGGCTTGGCGCTAGCCTGCGGGCATGCCGCATCGTGATGTCCATCGCCAGTTGCTCGATTGTGCCGCGCCGCTTTTCCCCGAACTGGAGGCGGCCCTGCGCCGATTGGGGCCGCTGCAGCTGCCGCGGCGCAATGATCTGCCATTTCCCGACTATCTGTGCCGGGCAATCTCCGGCCAGCAAATATCGGTCAAGGCGGCGCAGAGCATTTGGGGGCGTGTCGAGGCCAGCGCCGGGAGGCAGCCGCTGCTGGATCATTTCTGTCCCGAGAACACCGAGACCTTGCGCGCCTGCGGCCTTTCGGGCGCCAAGACCCGAACCATCATCACGATTGCCGAGACGCACCGGTCGGTCGGTCTTGATACCGAGGCGTTGAAAAACATGAGCATTGCCGGACGGACCGAACGCCTGACCGAAATCTGGGGCGTCGGCCAATGGACTGCCGACATGATGAACATCTTCTATTTCGGCGAGCCGGATGTCTGGCCTGATGGCGATGTCGCGGCCCGAAAGACGCTGGAACGCCTCACCTCGAAGCGGCGCAAGACCGTGCGGACGGCCGCAATGTTCAAGCCATACCGGTCCTGGCTGGCCTACTATATGTGGGCCCATGTCGATGCGCCCCCCGACTGATATTGCTGTTCCCCGTCGCGGGCCCAGGCGGCTACAGCCGGGCCAACGACGCACAACAGGGACGGAATGTCGCAGCGTCCCGCTGAACATGCCACCAAACGGCCTTATCTTGGCCGGGATCGGGTGGCTTGATGCCCTAATGACAAGACGCCTACTCATCGATGCCGGACTGTTCGCCGGCGGCTGGCTGCTCGGCTGGCTTCTGACCGACAGCGTCATGATCGGTCTCATCCTTGCCGTGATTTTTTCCGGCGCGGGTGAAGGCGTGCAGGCGGCGGCCAGTCATGATGAGTAAGCCGCTTCACCGCGTGCTCGACATCCCATACCGCTCTCTCTAACGTCCGGAGTGAACCCTGTTCAATCGCGGATCGCCATAGAAGCGATCGCGAGCCTGGTCGATCTAAGAGGGGAATTTCTCATGGCCGAACCCGATGTCCTCAAGGGCAAGCTGCGCCTGCCTGTCATAGGCGCGCCGCTTTTCATCATTTCCAATCCAGACCTCGTCATTGCCCAGTGCAAGGCGGGTATTGTCGGCTCGTTTCCGTCACTCAATGCCCGGCCGGTCAGTCAGCTGGATGAGTGGCTGGACCAGATTTCGTCCGAGCTGGAAAGCTACAACCGCGCCAATCCGGATGCACCGGCGGCGCCGTTCGCGGTGAACCAGATTGTCCACCGCTCCAACAACCGGCTCGAAGAAGACATCGCGCTTTGTGAAAAATACAAGGTCCCGGTTGTCATCACCTCGCTCGGTGCGCGCGAGGAAGTGAATACGGCCGTGAAAAGCTGGGGCGGCATTACCCTGCATGACGTGATCAACCAGCGCTTTGCCCACAAGGCGATCGAGAAGGGCGCGACGGGCCTGATCTGCGTGTCGGCCGGCGCCGGCGGACATGCGGGCGCCCTGTCGCCCTTCGGCTTTATCGCCGAGACCCGGTCCTGGTTTGATGGTCCGATCCTTTGCTCGGGAGCCATCTCGACCGGTGGCGGTGTTCTGGCGGCCCAGGCCATGGGCGCCGACTATGCCTATATCGGCTCAGCCTTTATCGCGACAGCCGAAGCCCGTGCCGAAGAGGCCTACAAGCGGGGCATTGTCGAGGGCTCCGCTGAGGATATCGTCTACACCAACCTCTTCACCGGTGTTCACGGCAATTATCTCAAGAAATCCATCATCGATGCCGGGCTCGATCCGGACGCCCTTCCGGAAAGTGACCCCTCGGCGATGAATTTCGGCTCTGGCGGCGGCTCCAAGGCGAAGGCCTGGAAAGACATTTGGGGGTCTGGACAGGGTATCGGCTCGGTCAAGGCCGTCCGTCCGGCCGCTGACTATATTGACCAGCTGAAGGCGGAGTATGACGCCGCCCGAGCCCGTCTGCTCGCATAGCCAACTCTACGCAACCCATCATGAACCCCGTCTGGTGAAAACCGGGCGGGGTTTTGCGTTGGAGCTCTTCGGCGCCGAGGATCAGCCGTTCGACCGGCGCGATTCGACTCGGCCGAGTTGATCAATGATTTCAGACGGGCGGCTGAACAGATGGGTCGGTGCTTGCGCGCTGAGTATTTCCGCCGTCGCAAAGCCCCAATCAACAGCACCGGAAGCACAGCCGGCCTCTCGCGCCGCGTCGATATCGCGGACCTCGTCGCCGATGCACAAGGTTCGCGCGGGCGTGGTGCCGGCCCGTGCGATCACCTTGCGGAAGATTGAGGCCTTGCCAAACAGGGCTGCCCCGCAGGCGAACTGGTTGAAATGGCCGGCCAGTTGCTCGCCGAGGACAGCGCGCACGGCGGTTTCGCCATTCGAGGAAACCACGGCGAGGTCTACCTGACGGGCGCGAAGGTCCTGGATCAAGTCACGGATGCCATCGAACAGGTGGATCTTGTCGACATTCTCGGCGGCCCGGGCGCGAACGTCCGCGGCAATGAAGGGGAGTTTCCAGGCCGGGATGGACAGCTCGTCCATGATGGCCTTGGGCGTCAGCCCCCGCAGTGTTTCAGCCCTGTCGGCGCAGATCGGGGTAAGACCGTGCTTGTCCACCAGGTCGGGCAGTTCACCCCGGAACCAGGTCAGGCTGTCGGCCAAGGTGCCATCGAAATCGAAGATGACCAGATCAAAACGGTTCTGCACGTGCCCTGTTCCCATGTCGCCGCGCTTGACCAACGGCTTGAGCGTCACAGGCTTTCCGATTCTTGTGACAGTTGCACGCTGTAACCGTGACAGCCCGAAAAGCAAAGGGGCGGACATCTTGCGATGCCCGCCCCGATGACTTTGACATGGGTCTTGTCGATCAGCCTTCGAGCCAGCCCGGCTTGACGCAGGGCAGGCCGAGATCGTCGGCGACCAGCTGGTGGCAGACTTCGCCATCGGCGGTCGTCAGGCCTTCGCGCAAGTAGGCATTTTCGTTGATCGCCCGCTTGGTGCCCTTGTTGGCGATCTCGAGGCCCAGCGGCAGGGTTGCGTTGTTGAGGGCCAGCGTGGACGTGCGGGCATAGGCGCCCGGCATGTTGGCGACGCAGTAGTGAACAACCCCATCGATGATGTAGGTCGGGTCGTCATGCGTGGTGGCCCTGGAGGTCTCGAAGCAACCGCCCTGGTCGATGGCGATGTCGACAAGCACGGCGCCATCCTTCATCTCCTTGAGCATCTCGCGGGTCACCAGCTTGGGTGCCGCAGCGCCGGGGATCAGAACGGCGCCGATGACGACGTCGGCTTCGCGGACGGCATCCTGGAGCGCGGCCTGGGTCGAATAGGCGGTCTTTACGGCGCCGGAGAATTGTTCGTCCAGCTCGGCCAGGCGGCGGTTGGAGCGATCGAACACGGTCACGTCGGCGCGGGCGCCGATCGCCATTTCAGCCGCATGGGTGCCGGCAACGCCGCCGCCGATGATCACCACCTTGGCCGGCAGCACGCCGGGCACGCCGCCCAGCATGGTGCCGCGACCGCCCTGGGCTTTCATCAGGCAATGGGCTGCAACGGAGACGGACATGCGGCCGGCGACCTGGCTCATCGGGGTGAGCAGGGGCAGGCGGCCCTCGCGATCGGTCACTGTTTCATAGGCAATCGACAGGCAGCCCGACTTGCGCAGACCTTCCGCCTGCACCGGGTCGGCTGCAAGATGGAGATAGGTATAGAGCGTGTGGTGCGGCTTCAGCATCGCCGTTTCGGACGGCTGGGGCTCTTTCACCTTGACGATCATTTCCGCCGCGTCGAAGACGGCGGCCGCGTCCGGCATGATAGAGGCGCCGGCCGCGATGTAGTCATCATTGCTGAAGCCGATGCCTTCACCGGCATCGGTTTCGACGACGACTTCGTGGCCGTGGCGCACGAATTCCGCGACGCTGTTGGGCGTCAGGCCAACCCGGTATTCGCGGACTTTGATTTCTCTGGGCACCCCGATACGCATGATCATCCCTCAAGGGCTGGGCAGTGCGCTGCTTCCTTCGATAATCTTGACCGGAAAGCAGCCTGCGCGATTGAAATTGACAACTCAAACCGATTGTTGTGAATTATCGTGCAACATTCGGTGCTGATTGCGACGTATATACCAACTTTTCGCGACAAGCCAGAATGATGTGCGGAATTTGCCGCTTTGATCGGGAGGGTGTGCCTTGCGCCTTGATAGCGTTGATATCTCTATACTCAACCGTCTGCAGGAACAGGGGCGGTTGACGAATGCCGAGCTTGCCGAGCGGGTCGGACTGTCGGCCTCGGCCTGCCATAGGCGGGTCAAGGCGTTGGAGAATGCCGGTGTCATTGACCGCTATGTAGCGATCCTGTCGGAACTTGCCCTGGGTCGGGGCATCACCGTCTATGTCCAGGTCACGCTCGACAACCAGAAGCGCGATACGCTCGTTGCCTTTGAAGAGGCAGTCGAGCACGTGCCGGAAGTGATGGAATGTTATCTCATGAGCGGTGATGCGGACTATCTGGTTCGGGTGCTGGTGCGCGATGCAAATGACTATGAGCGCGTCCATCGTGAAGTGCTGTCGAGCCTGCCGGGCGTGACACGACTGGTCTCCAGCTTCACCATCCGCCGGGTTTTCTCACGCACCGCCATGCCGGTGCCGGACGAGGTGGCGGTCAATTGAGAGGCTTGCCTCCAGGCGGGGCGGGGACTAAGTCGGCGCCATGACTGATAATCGCTACGACAATCTGGGCCAGCTCGGGACATCCACCCCGCTGCCCGACAATCCGGACACAGCTGCGCTCGAGCGCGTCGCCAATCCGTGTGATGCGCCCTACATGACGCGCTTCGTCTGCCCGGAATTCACCTCGCTTTGCCCGGTGACCGGCGCGCCGGATTTCGCGCACCTGGTGATCGACTATGTGCCGCGTGACTGGATTGTGGAGAGCAAGTCGCTGAAGCTCTATCTCGGCAGCTTCCGCAATCACGGCGCCTTCCATGAGGCGTGCACCACGGGTATCGGCCAGCGCCTCGTCAAGGAGCTGGACCCGGTCTGGTTGCGTATTGGCGGCTATTGGTATCCGCGTGGCGGAATTCCGATCGATGTCTTCTTTGCGACTGGCGAGCCGCCCAAGGGTGTCTGGATCCCGGATCAGGACGTGCCCGGCTATCGCGGTCGGGGCTGAGGCTCCGATCGCGACGACTGGCCCATCGCCGGGCCCGGCAGTGGGGTGGGTGTCAGGGCGCTCCGTCCCGCAGACGCCTGTCTGACAGGGTGACTAGCCGTTCCAACGGTCGATTTGAGGTTCGGGCCGCGGGCGTTCCTGGACCTCTTGTGGTCCGGTACCGATGTAGATGAAGCCGGCGATGCGCTCTCCCGAGCGCAGACCCATGGCGTCCTTGATGGCCGGGTCGAACGCATACCATTCGGTGAGCCACTGCGCCGCGAAGCCCATCGCAGATGCGGCGATCAGCAGGTTCTGGCAGGCTGCGCCAGCGGATAGAATCTGCTCCCATTCCGGGACCTTGTGCCGTTCGATCACTCGGGAAATGACCGCGACTACCAGCGGCGCGCGGACGAAGCGATTGGTCTCGAATTCGATCTGGCTGGCGGTCGCATCAGGATTGGCTGCTGCAAAGACTTCGCCTAGCTCCCGACCAATCCTGGCTCGAGAATCGCCATCGAAAACCAGAAAGCGCCAGGGCGCCAACTTGCCGTGGTCCGGCACGCGAGCGGCGATGCGCAACAGCTGATCGATCTGATGCTGCGACGGGCCGGGTCCTGTCATGGTGACCGCTGTCGTGGAGCGCCGGCGAGCCAGCAGTGTCAGCGTGCCTTCGCAGGGATTGCAGGGTGGGAGCTGGTCGCCGGGTGCGGGAAACTGCGTGATTTCAGGGTCATTCATTATGATCGGCACCTTGCCAACTGCGAGACTATCTTTGACCTGAACGGTCCGTGGTCGGTATACCTGTTGTCGGGGACTGCACTCAAAATGAGTTCGTTGGGGATACGTATCAAGTATGAACGCTGAAATCGCCATTGAAGATGACACGCCGGCTGACCGCCGTCGCCGCAAGGTGCGCGAGGCTATCATCGACGCCGCCGAGACCATCTTCACCTCGGAGGGGGAGGAGGGGATATCGATGCGTCGCCTGGCGGAAGCCATCGATTACTCTCCGGCCGCCATCTACAAATATTTCGCGTCGAAGGATGAGTTGTTCACGGCGATCCGTGAAATGTTTTTCGAGCGCTTGCTCGCGCGCATCCATGCGGCGATGGAGGAGGGCGGTGAAACTGGGCCGCTTTGCGCCCGTTGCATGCGCGCCTATGTCGAGACTGGCATGGAAGAGCCCAATCACTACATGATGGCCTTCTCCCCGTCGGTGACGGCCAAGCCTCACCTGCATGATGAAAAGGAAGTGGCGTTCGAGGCCGAGGAAAAACTGGTCGACATGATCCAGGCGGGCCAGCAGGAAGGGACGTTCCGCGAGATCGACCCGCATGTCGCGTCTAAGAGCGTCTGGGCCAGCCTGCATGGCCTGACCATGTTGATCGTCTGTATTGACGACTTTCCCAATGGCATGCCGCGATCCGAGCACGTCACCATGGACTCGGTGATCGACCTGCATATGGACATGATCATGCGCGGGCTCACCAAAACCGAATAATTGGTATTCGAATAAATGTGAACGACGTTCACTTTTCAAACGGTATTTAATCACCTATGTCCTCGTCAGTGACAGGACGAGGGTGTTCACATGTCTCTTTACAAACGGCGTCTTGGCGCCGGTGCAGCTGTCAGCCTGGCAGCGCTTCTGGTTGCCATACTGGTCTTTGGCGTGACGGCCCTGAGGGCTGAAGCGAATCTCGTTGCCGCCGCCCCCACACCCATCAGCGTCTCCGTGATCACCGCCAGTCATGATCCGCAGGCCAGTATAGCCGAGTTCTTTCCGGGCCTGATCGCGGCTCGCCGCCAGAGTGCGCTCGGATTCGAGCGCGCCGGTCGTATCGACCGCGTGCTTGTGGATGTCGGCGACCGGGTCGTTGCCGGGGATGTGCTGGCGCGCCTGGATGTCCGGGCTGTGCAGGCGCAGATCGCGGCCGCTGAAGCCCAGACTGCCGAGGCCGCCGCCCAGACGGCGCTCGCCAGCGAGACCGAAAGCCGGCAGGCCCAGTTGCTGGAGCGCGGTCACATCTCACAACAGCGGTTTGACGAGGTCCGCACCTCGACCCGGGCCGCCCTCGCACGCCAGAACGCCGCCGCAGCGGCTGCCGACGCCTTGCGGGTGCAACTCGACCTGTCCCTGATGGTCGCGCCTTTTGACGGTGTAGTGACAGCCCGCCGTTCTGACGAAGGTGCGATCGCGTCACCGGGACAGCCTCTGCTCGAACTGGTCGAGCTGGATCAGCTGGAGATCAATGTCGGTCTGCCGCAATCGGTTGCGGGCGATTTCAGCCCCGGCGATCCCGCCCTGTTCATGGTGAACGGTCGAGGCGAGCCGGTGACTGCCCGGTTCCGCGCCTCCTCGAGCGTCGTTGATCGCTAGACCCGGACCGTCACGGCCGTGTTTGATCTCGCGCCCGGTCAGTCGGTCGCGGCTGGCCAGATCGCCAGACTGACCGTCCGGACGCCGATCGGCACGGACGGGTTCTGGGTTCCGACAGCAGCTCTGGCCGAGGGACGGCGTGGGTTGTGGTCAGTCTATGTTTTGGCACCGGCCGACTCCGGGACCTTCCAGCTCGAGCCGCGGGTTGTCGAAACTGTCCGCGTTGAAGCCGAGCGGATCTATGTCCGCGGAGCCGTTGCCGATGGCGAGCTGCTGCTCGCATCCGGACTGCAGCGCATTACCCCTGGCCAGATCGTCGTGCCGGCGGTGCCTGAGGTGCAGGCTCGATGAGCACCCTGTTTTTCCGCTACTCCCGACTGACCGTCCTGGCGGTCATCCTGCTGGTCGCGGCGGGAATCGGCGCCTTGCTGACGCTGGGGCGGCAGGAAGACCCCTCACTGACCGAACGTTTCGGTCTGGTCGTGACCGCTTTCCCCGGCGCCTCGGCCGAGCGCGTCGAAGCGCTGGTGACCGAGCCGATCGAAAACGCGATCCACGAGCTGGCCGAGATCGAGGACACCAGTTCGACCTCACAATCGGGCGTGTCGGTCGTCCATCTGCAGATCCGTGAAGACCTCAATGCCACACAGGTCGACCAGGCGTGGACGCAGATCCGCGAGCAGGTCGAGAGTGTCCGGCCCACTTTGCCACAGGGCGTGGTCGCGCCGGATGTTCGGCGCCAGTATCTGGGTGCGGCGACAATGATTGTCTCGCTCAGCTGGGGCGGAGCGGGGACCGAGAACCCGGCCATCCTGTCGCGCCTTGCGGCAGACCTTGAGTCCCGTCTGCGCAATATGGACGGCACTGAAGAGACCGCTGTCTTTGGCGAGGTCGAGGAAGAAATCCGAATTCTTGCCGATCCCGATACGCTGGCGGCCCTGGGCCTCAGCATGGCCGATCTGGCCCGCCTGACTGCCAGTGCCGACGCCAAGTCACCGGCCGGTGAACTGCGCGCAGGCGGCGTGGACCTCAATGTTGAAATTGCCGGTGAGTTTGATGGCCTGGACCGGATCCGGTCGATCGCGCTGGGTGAGGGGCCGGATGGCGGTTTCATCCGGGTCGGCGATGTCGCGGAAGTGGAGAAGGGCGCCCGCTCCCCCGTTGATGCGCTGGCGACCACCAATGGGCGCCGCGCCGTCTTTGTGGCGGCCTATCTTCAGCCGGAATTGCGTGTCGACCATTGGTCCGATGCCGCCGATGCCGTTGTTGCCGAATTCGCCGCCTCGGTTCCCGGCGTACAGATCGAGACGATTTTTCGCCAGGCCGACTATGTCGACAGCCGCCTGAGCGGCCTGGCACGCGATCTGGGCTATTCGGCGCTGATTGTGTTCGCTGTCCTCTTCTTGATGATGGGCTGGCGCGCGGCCCTGATCGTCGGGTCGGCCCTGCCGCTGACCGTTCTGGCCGTGATGTTGCTGACCAGCCTCTATGACGAGCCGCTGCACCAGATGTCGGTGACCGGCCTCGTGGTTGCGCTTGGCCTGTTGATCGACAATGCCATCGTCGTCGTTGATGAATACCGGTTGATGCGGGGGCGCGGTGCCGGCCCCCTTGATGCGCTGGACCGGGCCGTGCGGCACCTGTTCGCGCCTTTGCTGGCGTCGACCCTGACGACGGTTTTTGCCTTCGCCCCGATTGCCTTGATGCCGGGGGCTGCGGGCGAATTCATTTCGATGATCGGGATATCGGTGATTTTCGCCGTGGTCTCATCCTTCATCCTTGCCATGACCGTGGTCGGCGCTTTTGCGGCCTGGTTCGATGATCCGGCCATCACCGGCGGGCCACGACGTTTCTGGCGGCAGGGAATAGGAGCCGGCCCGTTTGCCGGCCCCTACCGGGCCGTGCTGGATGCGGTGACCCGTCGCCCCTGGACCGGCCTTGTCGGCGGCCTGCTTTTGCCGATTGCCGGCTTTGTGGCGGCCTCCACCCTGCCAATGCAATTCTTCCCGCCGACTGATCGAGACATGTTCCAGCTCTCGCTGGAATTGCCGTCCTCGACGTCGATCGGGGAAACGCGGCGCCAGACCGAGCGTGCCACCGCGCTGATCGAGTCCTATCCGGATGTCGAACGGGTCTCCTGGGTGATCGGCGAGAGTGCACCTCGGACCTATTACAATGTGGTTGGCAATAAATCGGGCGTTTCCAGCTATGCCTCCGGCTTTGTGCACATGGCGTCGCCGGAGGCCACGGCGCGCATCCTGCCGGACCTGCAGCGCCGCGTGATGTCGGAATTCCCCGATGCCCGACTGCTGACCCTTCCCTTCGAGCAGGGCCCACCCATCCCGGCCCCGATCGAACTGGTCTTGGTCGGACCTGAACTGTCCGAGCTGAACCGGCTCGGTAATGAAATCCGCGCCGTGCTGGCGCAAACTCCGACCGTTACCCATACGCTCGCCCTGCTGGAAATGGGTGAGCCGGTAGCCCGGATCATGGCCGATGAGGCCGCTGCAGAACTTGCCGGAATTCGTCTCGATGACCTCGCCAACCGGTTGCGGGGCGAATTGGACGGCGTTGTAGGCGGAAGCGTGCTGGAAGGTGTCCAGGAATTGCCGGTTCGGGTCATTGCCCGTGACTCGCGGCGTTCCAGCCTGTCAGCCGTTTCCGCCTCTCCTCTTGCGACACCGGGGCAGGACATCCTGTCAGCGCCGATGGCCGCTCTGGGAGAAGTTGTTCTGGCGCCGCAAGTGGCCGGAATCCCCCATGAGAATGGCCGCCGCGTCAACACGATCTATGGCTATCTCGACCCCTACACCCTGCCGGCGCCGGCACTCGAGCATTTCTTCTCGGCTCTCGACGAGGCCGGCATCGTCCTGCCGCCCGGCTATGAGTTGCAGATCGCCGGAGAGGCTGCGGAGCGGGGCAATGCCATGGCCGGTCTGTTCGGGACTGCCTTGCCGTTGCTGGTCCTGATGATCGGGTCGGTCGTCCTGGCCTTCAACTCCTTCCGCTATGCGGGCGTGATCTTTGTCGTTGCCTTCCTGTCCGTGGGCCTGGCCATGTTCGGTGTCTGGGCTTTCGGGACTCCGCTGGGCTTCAATGCCATTGTCGGCTCGATGGGTCTGATGGGGCTGTCGATCAATGGCGCCATCGTCGTGCTGTCGGCGCTGCGTGCCAACCCGGCCGCCGTGGCGCTGGAGGCAGGCGCCGTGCAAACCACGGTGATAGACGCCACGCGGCACATCATCTCGACCACGCTGACCACGATCGGCGGATTCATACCGCTCATCCTGTCCGGCGACAGTTTCTGGCTTCCCTTTGCCGCTGCCATGGTCGGCGGTGTCGCCGGCTCGGCCCTGCTGGCTCTGGTCTTCGCCCCGGCGGCCTTCACTTTCCTGACCCGATTGTCCGAGAAGAAGCGCCGCCTCGCCGATGCCCTGCAGCGCGAGCGGTCACGGCGGGAAGGGGCGCACTTGCCCGGTCTGGGCGAACACGCCTAGCTCTGGTCTGGCCATCAACAAGGACGAAGGTGCAGCATGAGCCGGATGCGGGGTCCGTGGACAGTGCATGACGACCGCGAGGTCTATCGCAACGACTGGGTCCGAGTGACCGAGCATTCGGTCACTCGACCGGACGGCAAGGCCGGCATTTACGGGGTGGTCGGCTTCGCCAATCGCGCCCTTGCCATCTTGCCCGTCCTTGCCGATGGCCGGATCATCCTGGTCGGCCAGCACCGCTTTCCGCAGGATCGATACAGTTGGGAAATCCCCGAAGGTGGCGGGGCTCTCGATGCTGACCCGTTGGCGGAGGCGGCGCGGGAATTGCGCGAAGAGACCGGCTACACCGCGAGTCACTGGCGGGAAATTCTGCACATGGACCTCTCCAACTCGGTCACAGACGAGGCGGCGATCGGCTTTCTGGCGACTGGCCTGGTGCCGGGTGAAGCGGACCCGGAAGGCACGGAAGATCTGCGGACGCGGGACATTCCCTTTCGGGAGGCGCTGGACGAGGTGCAATCGGGCCGGATTACTGACGCCTTGACGGTGGCGATGCTGTTCAAGGCATACTACATGGCCCGAGAGGGTGAGCTGGACGCCGATCTGGCCGCTGCCATGCTGGATCAAGGCGCGAGGAGAGCGTGATGTCACTCAGCCAAGTCGAAGAACCTGTCGAAGCCCGGACCGGCATCGAGTCCATCTGGGCACGGCTGCGTGTCGAAGCTGCGTCGGCGGCCGCCGAGGAACCGATCCTCGCAAGTTTCCTGAACGCGGCCATTCTGCGTCACGACAAGTTTTCGGGAGCCCTGGCCTATCGCATTGCTGCAAAGCTGGCGGATGCCCAGCTCGACTCCATGCTGGCCAGGGATGTGGCCGAAGAAGCGCTCGCCGGTGATCCGGATATTGTACAGCAGGCCGCCGCCGACATGATTGCGATCGACGAGCGGGACCCGGCCTGCCTGTCCCTGTTGCAGCCCTTTCTGTACTTCAAGGGCTATCACGCCCTGCAGGCGCACCGGGTCGCGCACTGGCTGTGGAATGAAGGCCGTCAGACATTGGCCTTTCATCTGCAAAGCCGTGTAGGCGAACGCTTCGGCCTTGATATCCACCCGGCCGCCCGGATCGGGCGGGGCGTTATGCTCGATCATGCCACCTCGGTGGTAATCGGTGAGACTGCTGTTGTGGGCGACAATTGTTCGATCCTGCATGAAGTGACCCTGGGCGGTACGGGTGCTGCACACGAAGACCGTCACCCGAAGATCGGCAAGGGCGTCCTCATCGGGGCTGGTGCCCGGGTGCTGGGAAATATCACCGTCGGGGATGGTGCCCGCATCGCGGCCGGATCGGTCGTGCTGCATCCGGTCCCTGCCGGCTGCACCGTTGCCGGTGTGCCCGCCAAGATCGTCGGCAATTGCTGTGATGAACCGGCAAAGAGCATGGACCAGAGCCTTCCCCAAGGCTCCGGCTGAGCGCGCTTCGTATGCGTTTCGGCATTGCGCTCGGGCAGCATCTGACTGGACGTGCCCCCCCTGCATAGGGTTAGTTGGCGCCGACTTCGAATCCCCCGACCGGAGAATGATCCCGTGAACAAGAACATGACCATGCTGGAAGCTGCCAAGCTCCAGATGTTCCTGCAGGCCAAGCTCAACCCGGAGATGGTCGTGCAGTGTCGCAACCGTCCCGATGAGTGCGCCGAAATCCATATTGGCGATGAGTGCCTCGGTGTGGTCGCCAAGATCATCGATGAGGGCGAGACCTCATACTCGTTTGAAATCACCATTCTGGACATCGACCTGGAAGATCTTTGAGCGAAGCTGCGCCTCCCGTCCTTGAGGTCCGTGATGTCTCCAAGACCTATGCGGGCCATGTCGAGGCCGTGCGGGGCGTATCGCTCAGGGTTGAAAAGGGGCAACTCCTTGTCCTTGCGGGCGCATCCGGGTGCGGCAAGACCAGCCTGCTTAAAATGATCAACCGCCTCGAGGAACCCTCGGGCGGTTCGATCATGTTTGGGGGAGAGGCTGTCGCCAGCCAGGACGCGGTCGCGCTGCGGCGCCGGATCGGCTGGGTCATGCAGGGCGACGGGCTGTTTCCCCATATGAGCGTCCGCCGCAATGTCGGGCTGATCCCCGCCATGGCCGGTCAGGACGCCGCCCGGATCGAGTTGCGGGTCCGCGAGATGCTGGACATGGTGCGCCTCGACCCGCACGAATTCGGTGAGCGTATGCCAGGCGAACTGTCAGGCGGGCAGCGGCAGCGGGTCGGGTTCGCCCGAGCCTTGGCCGGAAATCCGGAACTGGTCCTGATGGACGAGCCGTTCAGCGCCCTCGACCCGATCACCCGGGACGGGCTGCAACAGGATTTCAGGGATTTGCAGCGCGAACTCGGCTTTGCTGCCGTGATGGTCACCCATGACATGGCCGAAGCCCTAATCATGGCCGACGAAGTCGCGGTGATGCGTGACGGCCGCATCATCCAGCAGGGCACGCCGCACACATTGATGAGCGCGCCGGCCGATGATTATGTGTCCGACCTGCTTGAAACGCCGCGCCGCCAGATGCGGGCCATCGCGGAGCTGGCGCAGTGAGCAGCAATCTCGCCGAGCGCTGGGCTGAACTTCCGGACCTTCTCGCCGGACACATGCTGTTGTCGCTGGCGGCCATACTGGTCGGCCTGTCGATCAGCCTGCCGCTTGGAATTCTTGCGGCGTCCCGACCGCGCCTGGCGGCGGTCGTGCTCAATGCGGCCAGCGTCATCCAGACCATTCCCGGCCTTGCCCTGCTGGCATTGATGGTACCGCTTCTTGGCGGGATGATCGGTTATGCGCCAGCCTTCCTGGCGCTGATGCTCTATTCGATCCTGCCGATCCTGCGCAACACGATTGTCGGGCTCCAGGGCCTTGATCCGGTTGTGCGCGAGGCTGCCCGCGGCATCGGCATGACGCCGCGTGAACGGCTGTGGCAGGTCGAGCTGCCGCTGGCCCTGCCGGTCATTGTCGCCGGATTGCGTACGGCGGTGGTGTGGGTGGTTGGCGCGGCGACGCTGGCAACGCCGGTCGGGGCCTCCAGCCTGGGCAATTACATCTTTGCCGGCCTGCAGACCCGCAATTGGCTGTCCGTCCTGTTCGGCTGCCTGTTTGCGGCCGGGCTGGCCATTGCGCTGGATCAGATCATCCGCTTGCTGGAAGTCGCCGCCCGGGATCGCCGCAAGGGGTTGGCGGTCGCTGTCGGCGTCGCGCTTTCGGCACTGGTCGTCATCACCATCGCACCGCGCTATGTGCCGGCCGCTGTGTTCCGAGGGGCGGGGCCGGTCGTGGCGCTTCAGGACGGTGCCGACACCCTTGCCGATCAGACTGTTGTGGTCGGCGCCAAGGCCTTCACCGAGCAATACATTCTCGGTGCCCTGATGCAGACGCGTCTGGAAGAGGCCGGGGCCCGCGTCGACCGGCTCGACAATCTGGGTTCCACCATCGCCTTCGATGCCCTGCGCACGGGCGAGATCGACGTCTATATCGACTATACCGGCACAATCTGGGCGACGGTGATGAACCGTTCCGAGCCGATCAACCGCAATGCGATGCTCGCCGAGATGACCGGCTGGCTGTACGCCGAACACGGCATTCTGGCGCTTGGCGGGCTGGGATTTGAAAACGCCTACGGGTTTGCCATGGCCCGCGACCGGGCCGAAGCGCTGGGAGTCGACAGTCTCGCCGACCTTGCTTCCCAGGCCGAAGGCATGAGTGTCGGAGGCGATGCGGAGGTCTTTTCGCGGCCCGAATGGGTGAACACCCGCAACCGCTACGGCCTCGGGGCGATGCAAACCCGCGCCATGGATGCCGCCTTCATGTATGGCGCTGTGCGGGACGGCCAGGTCGACTTGATCTCTGCCTATACGACTGACGGCCGCATTGCGGCGTTTGACCTGCTGGTCCTCGCCGATCCACTGGCGGTGTTGCCGCCCTATGACGCGGTGATCCTTCTGTCGCCCGATGCGGCAGCCAATCCGGCCCTGGTCGAGGCGTTGTCCGGCCTGATTGGTGCGATCGACAGTGAAGCGATGCGTGAGGCCAATCGCCTTGTCGATCTGGATCGTCAGACGCCGGACCAGGCGGCAATCTGGCTGTCGGACCATTTGCAGGCGGGTGCGGGAGGCAATCAATGAGTGGCTATGTCGGAGCCGGACGTCTTCAGGACGGCGAGTGGTTGATGCGCGCCTGCATGTTGCTCAACAAGGATTTGCCGCTCGGAGCCGAGCCCTATACCGAAATGAGCCAGTTGAACCGGATCTGGGCGACCCAGTCGGCGGAGGTTGACCGGTTGCTCGCCCTGATCGATCCGGAAGGCGATATCGATCAGTCTATTTTCCCGGTCCTGGCTTTCTTTGATCCGTCGGAGGGCTGGCCACTGGATATCATCCTGGCGGCGATGGCCGCGCTGGGCGTGTGGTTGTTCCTGCCGGACTGGTATGGCGTGGCCGAATACCTGGCCTATCTGCTGATCGCGGCCTTCGTGGCGATCCAGTATCTGAGGGCCCGGCGGCTTCGCGAGCGGGCCAGGACCGAAATGATCAAGCTGGGCCTCGACCCTGACGCGCGGCACCCGCTGACACTGCGGATTCTCGTCCGCTATCGCAAGAAGCCCGTCACCTTGCATTGAGCCGCAACGACCGGACCGCCCGGTTGGTGAAGGAAAAGGGCGCGAAGCTGGCTAGCTCCGCGCCCCGATCAATGCGTGGATTGTGTCTTTTCTGGTCAGTCGCTGCGGATCAGAGAACCGTCAGCATGGTCGCCACGAGTGGATGGCGGACGATGTCTTCGGCCGCCAGTCGGCAGACCGCGATGTCGTCGAGCTCTTCCATCTTGTCGGCGATCTGGGCCAGGCCTGACATTTCCGGCAGGAGGTCGGTCTGGGCCGGGTCGCCGGTGACAACCATGGTCGAGTTCCAGCCCAGCCGCGTCAGCAGCATCTTGAGCTGTCCATAGGTGCAGTTCTGGGCCTCGTCGACGACGACGAAGGCGTTGTTCAGCGTGCGGCCGCGCATATAACCGATCGGCGCGATCTCGATCAGGCCCTCGGCCATCATCGCCTTGAGCTTTTTCGGGCTGAGCCGGTCTGCCAGCGCGTCGTAGAGCGGTCGCAGATAGGGGGCGAGTTTTTCCTCCATGGCGCCAGGCAGGAAACCGATCGATTCGCCGGCCTCGACAGCGGGACGGGACAGCACGATGCGGCTGACCTGTCCGGCCTCCAGCGCCTCGACCGCCTTGGCGACGGCGAGGAAGGTCTTGCCGGTGCCAGCCGGCCCCAGGGCGAGGATCAGATTGTGGTCCTCGATCGACTTCATCAGGACGGCCTGGCCATCCGAGCGCGGTTTCACATTCTTGATGAAGCGCTGGTCCCGCATCGGCTCCCTGGCGTCGGGTGACCAATTGGTGCCAGGAAAGAGAGCACGAACCTTTGTTTCTTCGGATTGATAGTGTGCCGTGTTGAACTCGGCACGCTGGCGACGTTTGACGATACGCTTACCCATGGCTGGAACCTCCACACATGAAAAACCCCTCGGCCGGAAGGCGAGGGGCGAAGACACATTGCAACGAAAACGATTCGAGGGACTCGAAGGGCAGGGATCCGGATGAACCGGATGATCCTGGCGGGCTGGGTCGCAGACTGTTCATACCGTCTACCCGGTGCCTCCCTTGGAGTTGCCGAAACGATGCGAGGCCGGATGGGCAGGTCTCGAATCGCGGTTACAGTGTCAGTGTAACCCGGTGAAGAAGATCTGAACGACCGTGTCGCGAATAATTCACGCAAAAGATAGTGGGAGACCGAAATGGCGATCTATGCATTGGGCGATTCGAGCCCGACCGTGCCGGGAGCCGATGAATTCTGGGTCGCCGAGAGCGCTGAGGTCATCGGTCGGGTCGTGCTCGAGCCGGGTGCCAGCGTCTGGTATGGCGCCATCATCCGCGGAGACAATGATCCGATCACGATCGGCGAGAACTCCAATGTCCAGGACGGCGCGGTCCTGCACACAGATGAGGGCATTCCGCTGACCATTGGCAAAGGTGTCACCATCGGTCACCAGGCCATGCTGCACGGCTGCACGATCGGCGATGGCTGCCTGATCGGCATCGGTTCGACAATCCTGAACGGTGCCAAAATCGGCCGGAATTGTGTGATTGGAGCCCATGCCCTGATCACGGAAGGCAAGGAAATTCCTGACAATTCTCTGGTGGTCGGATCGCCGGGACGCGTGATGAAGACACTGGGACCGGATATGGCCGAACTGCTCAAGGCGTCGGCCGATCATTACGTCGCCAACTGGAAACGGCACAAGGCCGGTCTGCGCCGGATTGACTGAGGCAAAGGTGGTGCCGGCCCGGTCTAGTGGGCGCGGCTCCACAATTCGCGGATATTCTGGTCGGCATCGCGACCCAGATTGAACCAGGCGGCGCGATCATGCGAGGCATCGATCACGAGCAGCTTGTCGTCGCGTCCCAAAATGTGACTGAGCTCATTGCGCAAGACCGCCGACGTGGTGGGGCCGCGCAACAGCCAGACATTGCCGGTGATCGACTCAAGATCACCATAGGCAGACAGGGCCTTGTGGAATTCAGCGCCGTTTTCAGACTGGATCTCGGCGATGACGACGAAATTTGCCGGTCGGGCGCCGGGCGTAACCCGTTTTTCCGGTTCCGGAGAAGTCTTTGATTCGCCGAGCCATTCACGGAAGGCGTCGATGTCCGAGGCTTGTTGCCACAGACCATCTCGCTCCGGGCAGACATGGGAATGCGCAGCAATGCGTCCCTCGCCAACGAAGGCTTTCATCTGCTGGGGGGTATAGGGGCCGTAGACACGACCCTCGACTTTCACAAACCAGGACATTGCGATTCCATCATCGCGAGGCATTTCAGATCTCTTTTGCACTTTGTTACGTACCGCCTATCACCCTGATACGGCAAGAATCGGGCCGCAATTGGGGAGGACCCCGAAAAGGCGAACAAATTGGCGATCAGCGACTCATTTATGCTGCTTCGTGGCCCGCGGCCGTGGCTTCAGGCGGATCGAACACGACCGCGAAGCCATTGTCCAGAATGCGCGCCACACGTCCTGACATCTCCCCGACACGCAGGCCTTCACCGACACGCGGGCGTTCGAGGCATTCGAAGGCTGCGCCGGTGACCGAAACGTCCACGACATTGGCCTGAATGACCACGCCGTCGGACAACAGGATGCGGGCCCGGCCGCGGCCCGGCTTGCGCGGCGCCGTGCGATCCTCTTCAAGACCGAGACGGTCCTTGTTGAAACGCCAGGTGATCGCGTCTGCCAGCTTGTCGCGCTTGCGAAGCGGGGCATTGAAGCGGATCGAGATCTCTTCTCCGCTCTGGCGCACGACCTGGCCTTCAATGCGGCCGATCGATGTGATCATCAGGACGATGCGGGTTTCAGCGGCCAGATTCAGCCGCGCAATGATGCGGGCGCCACCGGGCGAAATGTCGACCAGGCGGCAGGCGTGCTCACCATTCGCTTCGGACCAGAACCGGCCGTGCAATTGCAGCGGCACACGGGCATGCCGCCGGCGCTCTTGGGCGCCGCGGGCGGCAATCTTTATCTTGCGTCGGTCGAGCCGGCCGGGTTCGTCATTCATCGCAATGACCTCCTGCGAACCGGCACTCTAGGCGCAAGGCGTTAAAAAGGTTTTGCCGTCACTGATCGTTTGCAACCTTCTGGGCGCCCAGACCCGTATCGACCCCGAGACCGGGAAAAATGCGGTCGGGCAGTGCCGGTGGATGGATCTCGCGCAGTAATGTGCGGACGACCGGGCGACCCTTGAAGGCGTCGGTTGAGTCGAGTGGCTGGAACAGGCCCAGCGTCCGGTCGATGGTTCCCGATGGTCCGCGCAGGGGCAGGAAGGATATCTCGACGGGCAGTTGGTGCATGTCGAGGCTGGAGGCCCGGGCGATCAGCGAGGCCGGCGCCGAACCGGTAATCGACGCCTCGAGCACGGCCTGGACATGGGTGCGATCATGACCGCGCCACAGCGACAGGAAGTTCTGGTCGCGGAATTCGCGTTGATAGAGGTCGCACAGATGGGTGCCGGCGAGTCGGAATATGTGGTGTTGCGGATCGGCACGCCACAGGATGAAGACATAGCCCAGCAGCCGCGCAATGTCCTGGGGTTCGATATCGGCACGGTGCGGTGCGCCGCCGCCCTGGCGTCGGGTCTGCCAGTAGGCATGCAGGGCCTGTGATTGCGCATGGCGCATGGATGTCTCCACTCATTCCGTCGGGTTGAGACGTGGCACACGGGCCGACGTTCATGCCTGTCCCGCTTCAAGATCGGGGCCATACCCCTGTGGCGGGAAAGCGGTCTGGCGGCATTCATCGGGTGCGCGAAATCGGCAAATGACGGCAAGCCCTCCAATTGGCCCTGCGTTTGCAAGACCGGGGGCAATACGTAAGGAGCACGACCATGCGCGTTTCAGCCCGGCACGCCTTTTTGATCCCAGCGACCGCTGCGTTCGCCCTGTTTGCTGCACCGGCTTCGGCCGGCGGTGGCGGCGGTGGCAGTGGCGGTGGCGACGGATGCTGTACACCGCCTCCGCCGCCCTCCTGCTGCACCCATGGCGGTGGTCACACGGTCAATGTCCCGAACATCAATATCCATGGCGGCAACATCAATGTCGGCGTCAATGTCTCGACGCGGGTCAATGTGAATACCAATGTCAATGTCAACGCGTCGGCCAACGCCAATGCCGGGGCCGGCGCAAGTGCGGGCGCGGGTGCTGTGACCTTCATCGGTGGTGGCTCCTACACACCGATGACGACAGCGCCGGCCGCGACCGCGATTACCGGGCTGAATGTCGTCGGTGTCGAGGAAGAGACCGAGTACGAATATTACGAGGAAGAGCGCACCCGTTGGGTCGAGGAATGGCGGGTTGTCCGGTCTGTCTGCGTGGACGACAACGGCACACCGCACCCGGCCTCGCGTGTCGATGCGGATGATCGCGTCGGCACCACGTATGACGGTGAAATTTTCCGCTGCATGGCCGGTACGGCGATGCAGACCACGATCGGTTGGGTCCTGGATGGAGTCTACAACTGGGACGACGCGCCCACCATCATGTGCCGCAAGGGCGAGGCTCTGCGCCATACAGCCGGCGGCAATCTTCGTTGCGAAACCCAGATCCCGCGCCGCAATTGCAATGAACGCTCGCTCCTGCGCATGCACGGGCCCGGTGTGAAAATGGTCTTCATGCGCCGCGAGGAACGCTACACCGAACGGATGCAACGCGAGGTCTCGCGTGAAAGCCGCCAGACGGTCTCCATGACGCTCATGCTGGACGGCGGCGTCGGCGGTTATCGCTAATCAGACTTTCAAGACATCATCATCCACTGACTGCCCCGGCCTGGTTTCAGGTCGGGGCATTTTTTGTGTCCCCAAGCGCCAATGTCGCCACGGCGCTTGCGCCTGGCGTTTTGGATGGGAGGGGAACGGGATGTCGGCCAATGCCGTCAACCGGTTTGATTTGAAAAACGTGACATCGCCGACATCCCGTTCGCGGAGATTTCCCGGACGCTCTCGCCCCCGATTCCAATGCGTCAGGTACTGAGGGTCGGTCGTTTAGTGCCCCTGGACCTGATCACACGCCCTGCCGGAGCTATGGATTGTCACATCCAAAGCGCGGACAGGCTCCGCAAGTTCCCGGGCACAAGTGACTGAGCTCGCGCCTCCCGTCCCGAAAACCGAGGGCAGTCTCCCATGGGTCAAATGGGGGGAGGATAAGTTTCCTGAATTTTATGCTGTGTGATGCGTTCCCTCTCCCCGGGGAGAGGGCCAGGGTGAGGGGTAAATCCCGGTGACCGCAGGAATTTCCCCCCTCATCCGCGCTACGCGCACCTTCTCCCTCGGGAGAAGGAAAGTGGTGCAGGACGGGGATAAAGGCACAAAAATCTTGTCATCCCGGCCGAATGGCCTGTGTGCGCAGGCGGCAGAGCCGCGACCTGTACGCGCCGCTATCGGCTGCTCCGGGCTTATGGGTCCCGGGTCTTCGCCCTGATCAAGTCAGGGCTCCGCCCGGGATGACAAAACTGAGGCGAGGTGACCTGGTTAGCCCCGCTCAATCTGCCACCAAAAACAACCGCAGAACGGACAATCACGCTCGGGATCAATCCCCGCTATTGCGCCCGTCTCAGAATGTGAATGTCGCCTGGGCGTAGCCGAACACTGTCCGGTCGGGGGCCGGGCTGCCGGGCGCGTTGTCGGCAAATCCGCCGGGCAGGAGGATGGAGGCGCCGAGTTCCAGTTCGAGACCGTCGATCAGGCCGCGATAGCGGACGCGGCTGTCCAGGGTGTGACCGATGAAACGTCCCGATTGGCCGCTTTCATCGCGCAGGCCGGCGATCACCCAGCTGTCTCGTGCGCTGTCGAGCGAGGCGGCAGACCAGGCCAGCCGGCCGTCCCAATCCGGGCTGGGTGCCAGTTCCAACCGCATGCCGGGCGCGTTGAGATTGGCCGGCGTGAGCGGCCCATGCAGGCTGGTATTGTTGAGATCGGTGCGGCGGGAACCGAACAGGCGTTCATACTGATCGAAGCGCCCGTCATTCGGGTCGTCATCACCGCTGGCCCAATAATACTCCAACGCCAGGCGCGGCTTCCAAGCATGCTCGAATGTGTAGCCAAGCGCCGCGAAGACCATGCCGGCGCTGACGTCCAGATTGGTGGTGTCGCTCGCGGCGCTGCCGGCCCGACGGCGCCCGAACCGCCAGGCCGCTTCAAGATCGAGATCCACCTGTCCGGTAGCCGGTGCGCGATGCAGGCGAAAGCCTGGCGTGACGTAGTGGCGATTCGGGGTCGGCGTGGCGTCGGTGTCGCGTTCCTCCAGACCGTAGACGAAGAGGTCGCCAGACAAGCCGGGCCAGAAATCCGGAATCAGGTCGGGGCGTTGGTAGTGGACGGCCCAGATGGTGCGGTTCCATTCTTCTTCATCGCCTGACATCTGATTGTCGCCGATCGCGGCGCGGTCCCCCGGGTGCCGCCCCACCGGGGCCAGCATCAGGGCGTGGAATTGGTCGCCGCGCGCGCTGGTCGCCGAGTAATAGGCGCCGGTATAGCTCTTGATCACATTGGCATAGCTGATCCGTTCGATCTGGCGTTTCGAGCCGATACTGACGGTCTGCCGACCCAGGGTGAGGCGGGCGTCGGACCCGTCCCCGAAAACGGACGGGGCGTCGACACGGACATAGGCCTGCAAGATGTCGAGCGGATTGACGGTCCCGGTGCTGAGCGGAGTTCCGATATCGTCGAAATAGGCACGGCTGTCCTGCAGCTCGATGCCGAAGCGCGCGACCGGGGTTGTCAGGCGGGCGTGAAGGAGGGTGCGCAGGAAGAGTGCCTGGTCGGAACCGGTGCGACCGGCGCGAAACTGGCCGTTGAGGCTTTCATAGCGGGCGCGGGTTTCGCCGGAGAGGTCGAACCGGAAATCGGTTGATGTGTCGGTCTGGGCCCGTGCGCCGGCGGCAGCTGCCATGAAGGCCGCGATGATCGCCAGCAGCCGGGCAGGGCCGGTGAACACACCGGTTTTCAGCTTGGATACGCAGAAACGCTTCATGACTCTTCCCGATTTTCACGCAAGATTGGATGATTGCACCACAGGCGCTTGCCGCTTAGCGTGCCCGGTTCAATGATTCAAGAATAATTGAAGTGACAATATAATGAACGACCACGACGCGGCGACCCGGCTTTCCACCCTCGCGCATGATGTCCGTTTGCGCGTGTTCCGGACGGTGATGTCGGCGGGCCCCGCGGGCATGCCGGCCAGCAAGATCGCTGATGCCGTCGAGATCTCGCGCAATAACCTGTCCGCCCACCTCAATATCTTCCTCCAGGCCGGTTTGATGGATGTCGAACCCTCGGGGCGGCAACGCATCTATCGGATCAATCTGACGGCCGTGTCGGACACGATCGGCTATCTGGTCGCTGATTGTTGCCAAGGGCATCCCGAGGTTTGTGATGCGCTGGGCAAGCATTTGCGGACGTCTT
Organism: Maricaulis maris MCS10; assembly: GCF_000014745.1. Classification (NCBI taxonomy): domain Bacteria; kingdom Pseudomonadati; phylum Pseudomonadota; class Alphaproteobacteria; order Maricaulales; family Maricaulaceae; genus Maricaulis; species Maricaulis maris. Next base: position 1,176,286 of record NC_008347.1, read on the forward strand.
GTTGATTCAATTATACATGAATCATTGAATTTAATTCCGGCCATCGGCATATTCATTCCCGCCATCACCAATGGGAGGAATGAATGGCTATTTTGGGAATTATCGCAGCGCTGGTGACCCTGCAGGCTGGTGCGAGCGTCGAGCCTGCCGGGGCCGACATCAATATCCGGATCATCGGTCGTGGCACCGTGGAATGCGCGATCATGACGACCGATGGCAACGCCACCCGGCGCGCCCGGGCGCGGGCCTCGGCGTATGACGCCATCCGCGTGGACGACGCGCTCAGTGCCGCTTGCACCTATGGCGTGTCGGACGGTGGCGAACTGATTATCCGTTTCATCGAAACAGACGGGTTTGCCTGCCCGTTCGACGCCGGCATCGATGAGGAGAGTTGCAGCACGACTATCGACGGTCCCGCCGAAGGGGCATTCGAACTCGTCGCCAACTGAGCACCGGCGGGCCGCCACGTTCAATCCAGAAAAAAAAAGCCCCGGTCGCACAACACGCGACCGGGGCAGGGTTTCCCAAGGCTATGGGATTTCGTTAGTTACCCGCGTGCGGGTTCACTGTCTGGTAGGTGGCGGAATTACCGATCGCGGTGGCCGCGCCGGACAGGATCCCACCCGTATTCATGCTGCCGGTCACAAAGGAGCTGACCGCAGCATTATTGGTCTGGTTGGTATTGCCCCAGGCGGTGACCGGACATTCCGAACAGACATAGGTCGTGGCGGCATTGCCGAAGGCGGTCGCCGAGACCAGGGCCGAACCGCCGGCATCGCCGCCCAGGTTGGCCCGTGCGATGACGGCGCCATTATTGGTCTGGTCAAGGCCCATGAAAGCGTCCGCGCCGATATTGGAGATGATGGCGGAATTGCCCACGCCTTCGGCCGAGACGCTCAGCACATCGGCGTCGAAATTGCCGACCAGGATTTCCGATTCAGCGGTGACCGCGCCGTCATTGTCCTGCTCGCCCTGGATATGGGCATAGCCGTTTTCGTTTTGCATCCACACCGAGTTGCCGTTCGCGGACGAGACAACGGTCTGCGTGCGCGCCGTGCCGCCGGCGTCCGTGCGGGCGCGGGCCGTGACAGCGCCGCGATTGTCCTGGTCAACATCGACGACTTGCGACGGGCTATTGTAATAGCCCTCCAGCTGCGCCGAATTGCCGTTCGCTGCACCGAGTACGTTCGCCGCATAGCCCAGCCCGCCATCGGGGGCGAGGACATAGCCGTCGGCGCTCACATCGGCACCTGAATCCTGGCGCAGGGCGAGATTGGTGTCGCTGCCATAACTCGTGCCCTGAAAGGCATTTGCCGAGGCCGTCGCCGAGGTGATCGAGGAGATGGCATAGCTGCCGACTTCCAGGCGAGCGGTTGCCGAGACGGTCGAACCGTCCAGCGCCGTCTGGTTGATTTGCGCGTCCATGCCATTGTCATTGATCACGCTGGCCGAATTGCCCATCGCCGAAGCGGTGGTGATGGCTGCGCCGTCTATGATCGTGGCACGCGTTTCCGCGCGGGCATCGACCGAACCGGAGAAGGTCTGGTCAGACTGGATATCATGCCGCTCCACCACATCCACGGTCAGCGCGTTGGCGGCGCCAATGGCGGACTGGGATACGGAATTGGCCTGATCGGTTTCACCCTCCGTCACGACCGTGATCGCGGCGTCCAGATTGACCTGGCCGTTCAGGATCTCAGTCGTATCGTCCGCGAAGATAGGAGCGCACGTGATCGTCGCGGCGCTCATGCCCGCGATCAACATTGCTGCGCGCTTGGACATTGGAGGTCTCCCGTTGACCGTAGGTGTGGGTGGCGTTGACGCCGCCGGTAACATTGGTGTGGCCGTCAGTGCTGCCGCCGATCGGATCGGCATAGATGCAGGCTGCAGCCGGATCGACGCCATACATTTGCGCCGAGATTTCCAGCACGGCGCGTTCGATCACCGAACGCACGGCCAGCTGGACCGGCTCGAGCGAGCGACCACCGCCGGAAATATCGATCACCGCGTCATCCCAGAAGGCGAATACGCCGGCAGAGATTTCACGGCCGACAATCTGTTTCTGGTAGGAAATGACGTCGACGGTCTCCATCGTGCGCGTCTCGTTGAGGCGCAGGTCGAGGCCGATATTCATCACCCACATGCGGCGATTGAAGACGCCGGTCGGATCGCTGTCGATCCGGTCGCCGCCCAGGACGTCGATGCCCGAGGAGCGGATATTGTAGTTGAGCTCGGTAATGCCGCCGACCAGATGATAGTCGGAGCCGGGCAGGGAGGCGGCGTGGATCTGGCGCTGGGTACCATTATCGCCGATCAGCGAATTATTGGCGTAGCGCAGCTCGAGCTCCGACACCGATGTGTCAAAACGCTCCACCAGGCGAACACCTGCCTTGGCAAAGGCCGAGATCGCCATCAGGGACGCGCCCTGGGTGACCGCGGCTCCGCCTTCCAGTGAGGCCCGGCCGGTATAATCCGCCAGCCGTCCGACAGCGATGCGGGGCGATTGCAGATTATGCTGGCGGGCATAATTGGCGAGGCAGACCAGCGCCTCGGAATAGGGCGTCGGATTGGCGGTGACCGGCGCGCCGCCGATTGGCGTCGCATAATTACCGTCGGCCCCACCTGTGCGGGCCGTCGTGGCACAACCGGTCAGCGCCAGCGCGCTGACGAGTGTCGCCATCAATAGCTTAGTCTTGATCATTGTCCGTACTCACATTGCCTTGGGCCGTCGCGCTGGCGTTGATGTCGCCATTATTGATTTGGGTGGAATTCACGATGACCGTGTTCCACTGGCCGCTCACATTGACGTTGAGCTGGTTGCCGATAGCGGAGGCGTTTGCGCCGACGCCGCCACTGCCAAACAGGCCGACCTGGGTGGAAACCCCGACACCGGTCTGGATGATTCCGTCGATGATCACGCGATTGCCGGCGCTTGAGCGCGCTGCGGCGCCGGCGCTGGCGGTGGCACCCGACCAGGGCTGGCTGGCCTGGGCCGATGTGCCGCCATAGGGCTGCTCCCAACCGGCCGTGGTCTGGACCTGCTGAGCCTGGGCCGCGGCACTGATGGCTGCGAGGGCAAGAGCGGCACCGACAACGGTGGGGAAGCTGCGCGTTTTCATTGTGTCATGTCCTCTACGACGCGATTTTCTGTGTCCGGAGTTGCAACGCGCATGCCAAAGGGTGTGCCGTGCTAAAGCCGTTCCCCTGTTGGGGGAATCGTGTCGCCCTTGATCGGGCAATGCCTGATTGGGGCAATGTGAAACGGGAGTGGACGCCATGAGTGTGCCGCAGCGGGACGGGTCGGACGGGCCCTGGCAATCGCCGCCGCCACCACGAGCGCCGGTTTTCAACGCCATGCCACCGGCCGTATTGCTGATCGCCCTCAGTATTGCCGGCGTGTCACTGCTCGGTCAGGTCTGGCCAGACTTCCAGCGCTGGGTTTTCAATGCCGGAATCTTCATCGCGGCCGAACGTGGGGCCGCGTTGCCGAGCCAGCCGCTGGGACCGGTCGCGCCCGTGTTCCTGCACGTCTACATCCATGCCGGTCTGCTCCATATCGCCATGAATCTGGCGATTCTGGTGGCAACCGGTCGGGCCGTCAGCCAGCGTTTGGGTCCGGGCCTTCTGGGCTCGGCGGGCTTCATCTTTCTGTTCTTTGCCTGCGCGGCGACCGGTGCCTCGCTTGAAGCTTTCCTGCATCAGGGCCCACCCGTATCGATGGCGGGCGCCTCAACGGCGGTCTCCGGCCTGATCGCTGCCGCCGGCTGGGTCCGGGGCGGCTGGCGTGGCATGGCGGGCTTGGCCCTGCCGTGGATCGGCATCAATCTGGTGATCGGCCTTCTCGGCGACATGATGCCGATCCCGATCGCCTGGCTCGGGCATATCGGCGGCACGCTGGGTGGCATCGTCCTGACGCCGCTGGTGATCGCGGTGTTCGAGGAACAGCCTGACTGATTACCACAACCTGTCGATATGGCGTTCGCCGTCGATCTCGAACCCCTTGATCAGGAGACGCCCGGAGGCGGGCAGGGAGAGAATGAGCCGGACATCGGACGTCTCGTCCTCCTCGCCGTCGCGCGGTGGCTGGCGCAACATGTCCTCCAGGGCCAGCGCGGCGTCACGGCTGGCGTAATAGCGCTCGATGTTGAACCGGGCGCGCAGGATGTCCCCGGACCATACGGCACGACCTTCCGCCACCAGGCCGCGGCCAGGATGGTGTTGATGCACGGCGACCGGTCGGGCCAGCCCGTCGGCGCCGATTTCCAGCGTCACAAACACCGGGGCGTGGTCCTCGAACGCGTCATCGCCATCCAGGGTCGCGAGATCAAGCGCGGCCAGTGGTGTGCGGATCATCGCGTAGTGACCGAGGAAAATATCGCGCGGATCATAGCCCTCGACCTCCATCACCAGCTCGGCGCCGGTGTTTCGGGCAGTCTGGTGGCTGACCAGCATGAAAACCAGAAATCCGGTCATCGCCGCGGCGATCAGTCCCAGTCGCATCAGGATACTCATGATCGACCTCCCGCAGACGCATCGTCGAAGGGCCGGTCCGTTGATGACCGCCGTTTATCTACCTGCCAGAGCACGAAGCTGGCTCCAAACAGGAGCAACCCGCCGAGGAAGAAGAACAAGGCCGTGTCGAGCAGGCCTTCGAAGGTCTCCGCATAGACATAAAGCGTCTGTGCCACGAAACCGATGATGCCGATGGTGCGCAGCGTTGTGGCCGACTGGCGCGACCCGATCAGGATCAGCGCCACGCAGGCGCTGTAGATCAACCCGCCGACCAGCATGCGCAGGACCAGCGGCGCGGCGTCCGGCTCGCCACCCAGGGCGACGGGAAGGGCACCGATGGCCAGCGCAGTGGCAAACAATGACCCTGCTTCCCAGACCTTCAACCGTCCGGCGATCACGCGCAGCACACACAGGAGGGCGATGACAGCCAGTGCCGGCAGGGCGAGGGCGCCGTAGCCGATGCCGTCCGACGTGTCATGGGCGGAGAGGTGACCGTCCAGGGGGATCTGGATCAACAAGGCCGCAAACAGGGTGATCAGCGTCATCCAGCCGGCGACAATGCCGGCGCCGGTAATATTGCGGTCGCGCAGGGCCGAGCCGGCCAACGCCAGCGCTGCGAAGGCCAGTATTGCCGCGGACTGGGTTTCCAGGGCGCCGACGGCATGCCGGTCCTGCCACACATAGAGCGCGTGTGCGGTCCAGATTGCCAGCGCCAGCGAGACCAGATGCACGGACACCAAGGAGCGCATTCGCACGGCCAGAAAGGCACTGGCTGCGGCTACCGGCAGGTAGGCCCAGACCGTGCCCGGGACATGGACATTGCCCGCTTCCAGCCCCGCCCACAGTGCACCGAGCCCGGTGGCCAGGATCAGCACCGGCCGCGACCCGACCTGCCAGGCGGTCAGGCCGCCGGCGACCGCCCAGACCAGGACGGCTGTATTGCGAAAGGAGGTCATGTTGAAAGTCTGGGCGGTCAGCATGATCGCGGCGCCGAACAACACCACGCCCAGCAGGGCAAGGGCGTGGCCCAGTGTTTTTGCGTCCCGCTTGAAGGCCTGCCCGGTCGCCAGCAGGCAGGTCCATAACAGGCCCAGCATCAGGCCGAAGCGCAGGAGGCGGGGAATCATCTCCCAATTGGCTCCGATAAAGGTCAGCGCCGACAGGCCCAGCAGAACGGCACCCATTATGGTCAGGGCGCCCAGTGCCGAGGCGCCGCGGCGCGGGCGTGCGGCGTCAGCGAGAATCGCAGCCCGCTTCCCGCCATCGACGAGACCGGCCTCGACCCAGCGATCCAGGTCCTGCGTCAGGCGTTGCAGATAACCCATCATTGCCTCTCCTGCTGCCAGCACTCCCCGGAGGCCGTGTCGCGAGATTGAAGCGGGCAGGGTGGCGGAGGCGTGCAGGCCTGTCCACGAAAGCTTGATTCACATCGCGCAAGGGCGGGGCGGGGTTCCGGGGACAGACGGTCAGTTTTGTGGTATCGTGCAACTTCCACTGATCGGGAGGTTGGCCATGATTGTTGACGCGATTCTTCGGAGCAAGGGGCGGGACGTGATCACGATCCGCGAAATGGCGACGTTGGAAGAGGCCGCCCGCCTGCTTGATTCTCACGCCATCGGGGCCTTGCTGGTCGAGGATGGGGCTGGGCGGCCGATCGCCGTCCTGTCCGAGCGCGACCTGGTCCGGGAAATGGCCCTGCACGG